>JAYSYV010000244.1:0-2157 GCA_043727245.1 Chloroflexota bacterium
CTCTATTTGCACCGACGGGAGTACCTTCCCCTGGCTGAGAGAATGACCGACCGGGCCGCAGTCGCCAACCGCATGGAACGCTGGCTTGAACGCAACGGCATGCCCGAAGCTTCGGCCAATAATTTTCTTGATAACGGTGTAAATAATTTGCCGCGACTCCAACCAGGCGACCTCCTGTTGGAAGGCGGCGAGGTTTTTTCTTTTGACCGCTCCCGCAAGGAAGACCCTACCCTTCCGTCCGCTAACTGGAAGATTCTCTGGACACCCGGCCATACTGCCGGTCATTTCGTTCTTTTCAACCAGGAACGGCGGTTGCTGCTCTCTGGCGACCATCTGCTAGGTTCGATTAGTAGTAATATCGGCAAATACCCCGGCTCTACGGATGACCCGCTGGGAGATTTTATTAACAGCCTGGAAAACATCAGTCAGTTAGATGTACAGGAAGTTCTTCCGGCTCACGGCGAAACTTTCGGCAATCACCGGGAGCGGATTAAAGACCTGATAGCGCATCACCACAAACGGCTGGGTAAAATCTATGCCAGCCTGGAACACGGCCCGAAGACCGCTACCCAGGTTGTAGAAACAATCTGGGGTGAGCGGGCCACCGGTTTTCACCGCTATCTGGCCCTGGTCGAAGCCCTTTCGCACCTGGAACGGCTGCGGTTGGAAGGCCGCATTATCGCGGAAGAACAAAACGCTACCGTTTTTTACCGGGCAGCTTAAAGCACTTCAAGAAAAGCAGTTAGTATGCGGAAGATTGGTTTAGAACCTGGCATAGTAAACCGCTTTACAGCAATTGTTGAACTTGTTATTTGGCGGGCATTGACCTGTTGAGATAGTTTCTTAAATAAAACCCGACCGGGAATTGCTTCTTGGTCGGGCTTTATTTAAGTGATTAATAGCTACTCAGGAAACGTGAGCCAGCAAGGCCGCTTCGTAATCGGCTAACTCGTAGAAATGGGCCAGCTTGTGGTCTACGATAGCCCAAATCCGATCGGCAAATTGTTCCACGAAATAGCGGTCGTGAACCACCGCCAGGATCGTACCTTCAAAATTTTCCAGGGCTTGTTCGAACTGTTCCCTGGATTTAATATCAAGGTGATTGAGTGGTTCGTCCAGCAGCAGGAAGTTGACCTTACTCAGCACCAGTCGGGCCAGTACCAGCCTGGCTCGTTCGCCGTAACTCAAATTCTTGACCGGCGTGAAGACCTCATCTCCCTTAAACAGGAAATGATGCATATAATTACGGGCTTCCGTTTCGGAAATAGCCGCTACTTCCCGTACCGCTTCCAGGGCGGTCAGGTCGGGTTTAAGACCCTCCTGTTCCTGGGAGAAATAGCCCGTCCGCACATTGGCTCCCAGCCGGACCCGACCTCTATCCGGGACCAGTTCTCCCCCGATAAGGCGCAGTAGGGTAGTTTTACCGCTGCCGTTAGGACCGAGTAAGGCCACTCTCTCGCCCTGCTTTAACTGGGCCTGGCCGCCTTCAAACAAAACCTGCCCATCGAAGCCCTTGCTTAAATCGTCCAGCGCCAGAACTATCTGGCCGCTGGCCGGGGCTTGACCGAAATCAAGTTTCATGTGCCAGGTCTGCCGGGGCTTATCTATCCGCTCCTCACTATCCAGCAATCTTTCCAGTTTACGTTCGCGGACTTTAGCGGTCCGAGCGCCGCGTTTGGCCTTTTTCAACAGCCAGAAATCAATAGTCTGGTGTTCCATATTGCTGGAACGCTGCTTCATGTCGTGGATATTTTCTTCAATAAGCTGGATTTTCTCTTGCTGGCGCTGGTAATCATCCGTTTGCTTCTGCCACAACCGCCCTAACTCGGCCAGATAAGCGCTGTAATTGCCGGTAAATTCGGTCAGGCTATGCGTTACTTCATCCAGCGCCAGCACCTTGCTAACGAGAGCGTCAATAAAGGCCCGGTCGTGCGAAACCATCAGGACCGTACCCTTGTACTGCCGGATGAAGTCTTCCAGCCAGGTCAGGGCTGTAATGTCGAGATGGTTAGTTGGTTCGTCCAGCAGCAACAAGTCTGGTTGGGACAGCAGCAAGCGGGCAAGACCCAGGCGGGTCTTCTGGCCGCCGCTCAGAATTTTTACCGGCGAAGTTTCGTCCAGGTGAGCCAATCCCAACCCGGCTAAAACCTGGGCCAA
>JAYSYV010000245.1:0-6712 GCA_043727245.1 Chloroflexota bacterium
TCGGGTTGGTCGGACGGAAGCAGCCGGGTTTTTAGTCTGGATGGCGGAGTGATAACTTCCTCTTTCTAGCCGGGTCGGATCCGCGCTAAAGAACCTGTACAGTCGGGCTATTATAACATAATTCCAGGCTACGTCATTTATCCGTTTTGTCAAAAACTGTAGATTAAGCTTGCTTATAGCTATTGCTTTTCTTAAAAATATTTGATACTATATTCAATAATCTTAGAATGTGTTAAATTCTGTAAATAACTGAAATCAACCGGAAATTCTCTTTTTGTACCGCTCTAAAATTGTAAAGACAGTTAGTTTATCAGTAGGAGTTAGGGTTACTTATGAAAGCATCTCCAACCAGGCTTCCCCAGAAACAGTTTTCCACTGTCAACCGAACTAATTTAGATGAAGGATATACTGACACTCAGCTTCAAGGTGCTTCTCTGGAAAGTAGCTCAGATCTTACCCAGATAGCACCCCATAGTGATAACACCTTTAAACCTGCCAACTTATTAAAATTGCAGCAGACTATTGGCAACCGCGCGGTCCAACGCTTGATTAACGATCACCGCAATAACCCTCAGACCGCCCAGGCCAGACACGGGTTTGGCTGTAGCTGTCACTCCGGCTTGAGTGGAGCGGCGCAGCGGACTCTAGTTAAAGAATCGACCAAAAAAGAACAGCAAGACGTTCAGCGGCTATTAACTTTAGGTATGACGCATACGGAAATGATTCAACAACTAATGGCTAGCGCGAAGGACCGGAAACTAGTGCAATACATTCCCTCTACCGGGATGGGCCGTTTTGATGCTGAATATGACCCTATGTACGAATCACTTTACATTACCGTCCGCCCGTTTATCCAATTTGGACAGGCTACCAATGACGCTTTTACCCCCGGAGGCTGGAGCGACGAAGAGCAGAAAAAATTTAAGGATGATTTTCGTGCCCAGTGCGAGAGTGCCTGGAGCGGTAAATTTACTTTTAGGTGCACTAAGTCAGGATTCCGAACCCTGAAAGTAATCCCTGAAGTACGGGTCGAGTTTGCCAAGAACCTTAAAGAGGGTCACTTTGATGTCAAGCTGAGTAAGAATAAAGTGGTTAATACCGGTATCGGGCGCGAGCAATCCGGCGATCCTACCGGAAAAACTAAAAATGTGGGCAACTTTGGCGCACAAGATGCCCCAGAGCGCCCCCATGACTCAGCCTCAACCCGTTGCAATATGGCTTCCCACGATATAAAACGGATTAACGAGTTGATAATTGCTTATAACGTCGGCAAAATTCATCTTAATAATGGGGGGGCGATTAAAACGGAGGACAAGACTAAGTTGGCCAGCCTGGCGGCGGCGGTAAAGAAGTCGAGCTTGCCCGGCTCTGTTCCGGTCCCGCTCATCGCCACCGGCTCGAATAGCGATTTCTTTAATAACGAGACCAAAGCCCTGGCAAGCGCTAACAAGGTTAAAACATTCCTGGAGTCGAGTGGCTTAGATAAAAACCCGGTTAAAGTCAGGTCTACCAAAGCAGTTATTAAAGCTGAAGAAACTGCACATAATAAGAACCTGGCAGATTACGCAGTGGATGAAAGAACGGGTTACAAACCTGGCGGGCGCTATGAAAAAGAAGCTATGGACAAAATCACCGACCTGAAAGCGCATCGCAAGGAAAAACGAGTAGACCTTGAGATGGACTTCGGCTTCGCCCAGACCTGGCAAGGCGACCCTTACTCAATTCTGGCGCACGAATTCGGTCATATGCTGGGTAACCCGGATGAATATTTCAAAGGAGGCGAAGAAGTTTTCAAGCAGCGCATTGCCTCCTTGACTACGGCAGCCGCTACGACCGGCGATGCCGATAAAGACCGTGAAGCCAAAAAACTTAAAGCCTTGCATGATGAGGGCAAGGGCTTTGAAACCGGTGGCGATAAGGAACGCTACAAAATTCAAGAACGTTATGGAGCATTAGTCACGGCCGCCGGGTTGGAAGTCCAGACTTTTGACCCCAGCCCTACCGCCAGTATAATGTCAGCTGGGGCCAATGTGCTTCCCCAGCATTATGTCCCTATGTGGGAAGCGCTTGGGAAGATTACCGAGCCGGTCCTCCAAAAAGAAGACTGGAAAATAAGTTAAATCTATCCCTGTAGCAACCGACCAGAATACTTAATCAAGCAAAAACGCCAGACTGCAAAATCAGCCTGGCGTTTTTGAGTTGAGGATGTGTAGGCAAGTAGAAGCCCTGTACACTCTTGACCGGCCAGAAAAAGGCCACTTTTTACAAATACTCCCGAATTTTATTTAAAGCCGCTTTGTTCATACCGGGGAGGCTTAATAATTCTTCGTCACTGGCGGCTTTAATTTTAGCAGCAGTCCCAAAGTTTTTAATAAGGGCTTGCTTGCGCTTGGGGCCGATACCCGGCACGCTATCCAGGGGCGAGGCAAACGTGCCTTTGCTGCGTAACTGGCGGTGAAAGGTAATCGCGAAACGATGGGCTTCATCGCGCAATCGCTGAACCAGGTAAAAGGCTTCGCTGGTGCGGGGAACATAGAGCGGCAAATCCTGGAAGGGTTTTACAATTTCGTCGTGGCTGCGGCCTGGCCCTTTGGTCATGCCAAATAGTGGGATATCGCCCAGGTCAAGCTCGTTGAGGACTTCCGAAACGGCCCGCAACTGGGGCTGACCGCCGTCAATGATAAGCAGGTCCGGCATGGACAGCCAGGAATAATCAACTTTTTTCTTAACGGCCAGGTCCGGTTTGGGTTTCTTAGCGGGTTTTTTGCTTTTGCCGTTCTCCTGGGCTGATTCTGCCCCTAAACCGGGATGGCCTCGCACGCCCCACTGCTGGTTATGGGGGTCCTGCACTTCGAGACCTTCCTCAAGTTCCAGGGCCGCTTCCTCGATATTTTCTTCGACTTCCTCGCGGGCGTTCAGGTCGGCTTCTTCGACCGTTTTGGCCCGTTTGAAACGGCGGCGGATGACCTCTTGCAACGAGCCGAAATCGTTCGCACCCTCAAACCCTTTGATTTTAAAGCGGCGATAATCCGACTTTTTAGGGCTGCCGTTCTCGAAAACGACCATACTGGCGACGTTGTTCGTACCCATCGTATTGGAAATATCGTAACATTCAATCCGGCGGGGCAGTTCGGACAATTTCAGGAAGTTCTGTAATTCGAGCAAGGCTTTGGTGGTCTTTTGCTCGTCATTCAGCCACCGCAGGCGGTTTTGTTCAAGGGCTTCCTGGGCGTTCTGGGCCACCATCAGCACAAAGTCGCGCCGTTCGCCTTCTTTGGGTACGTTAACTTCCACATCCATTCCGGCTTTGCGCGAAAGCCAGCGAGTGATAGTCTTCAACTCTTTAATCGGGAATTGGACCTGCAAACGGGGCGGTACGAAAGTGGCCTCATTGTAATACTGTTTGATAAAACTGGTCAGGACATCGCGGTCGGTTTCATCCTCGACACCCTGTAGCATGAAATTCTCGCGCCCTATCAGCTTACCGCGCCGGATAAAGAAGACCTGGACCGAAGCTTCGCCTTCGCTGCGGGCCATAGCAATTACGTCTTCATCGAAGGACGAACTGCTGACCACCTTCTGCTGCTCAACTACTCCCCGGACCGCTCCAAGCTGGTCGCGCAGGTGGGCCGCTCGTTCAAACTGCAAATCTTCGGCGGCCTGTTCCATCTGGTTTTCCAGGCGAGTGATGACATCATCGGATTTGCCTTCCAGAAACATAATAACCTGGTTGACCGCCTCGTCGTACTCCGTTTTATCAGCCAGCCCGGCGCAGGGACCAAGACAGCGGTGAATGAAATATTCCAGGCAGGGCCGGGGTTCCTTTTCGGTAATTTTAAGGTCGCAGTTGCGGAAAGGAAAAAGCTTGTCCAGGCTTTTGATAGTGCGTGAAGCGGTGCTATTACCGGCAAAGGGGCCAAAATAGCGCGCGCCATCGTCCAGCACCTTACGTACCATAAAGACCCTGGGCCATTTCTCGTTGACTGTGACTTTGATATAAGGGTAGGTTTTATCGTCACGGAGTAGAATATTGTAGCGGGGCCGGTGTTCCTTGATGAGGGTATTTTCCAGGTTGAGGGCTTCCGCCTCGGTATCAACCACGTAATATTCAAAGTCCGCGATATTAGAAACCATCAAACGGACTTTGGGAGCCTGGCCGGTCAGCGAGCCGAAATAATTGGATACCCGGTTGCGGAGCGAAACGGCTTTACCCACGTAAATAATCTGGCTGTCTTTATCTTTCATGATATAGACACCAGGCCGGTGAGGTAAAGATTTTACTTTTTCGTCAAGGTAAATGCGGTCCATTGTATTGGGTTACTTCCAGGTGCAAATTCTATAGTTAGAGAATTTAGTTCAACTGGAAAATTGCCTGGTAAAAGCAGTTTTCCAGGGTAAAAGCGGGCAAACTTGCCGCCAACTTTTACCCCTGCGGTTTAACTCGGTAACGGCTGAACTATTCGTTAACGACCTTTACGGTCTTCATTTTGTCACCCCGGCGAATCTTGTCCACTAGCTCCTGGCCTTCAAGTACCTGCCCGAAGACGGTGTAATTGTTGTCCAGGAAGTGAGCCGGGGCCAGGCAGATGTAGAACTGGCTGCCCGCGCTATCCGGGTCCTGCGAACGCGCCATAGCCACGGCCCCGGTAACGTGCTTGCGACTGTTAAATTCGGCCTTAACCCGCCAGCCGGGGCCGCCGGTTCCGTTGCCTTTGGGATCGCCGCCCTGGACTACGAAGCCCGGCTCAACCCGGTGAAAAGTCAGATTGTTGTAAAAGCCACTATCCGCCAGCTTTTCAAAGTTAGCCACCGTAAGGGGAGCGGAGTCCGGGTAAAATTCAATCTTGATAGTTCCCCCGTTTTCCAGCTCGATATAACCAATTTTCTTTCCGGTCGGCTGTGTCATGTTTTAATCTCCTTATGATCAAATTCTTAATAAAGAGCCAAAAAAGCTGTTACAACGCTTTTCGGCCTAAAACCCGTCCTTGCATTGTAACAGCTTGATTGGTGAAAATAAAGAATCGCGTTATTTGATCGTAATTGTCACCGATTTCATTTTGTCACCTATCGCGATTTTATCGACCACATCCATGCCCTCAACCACCTGTCCAAAGATGGCATAACCGCCATCCAGATGCGGTGCATCGCCCAGGCAGATGTAGAACTGGCTCCCGGCGCTGTTGACAGCCGAACTGTGGGCCATTGATACCGTGCCACGGGTATGTTTTTTCAGGGTGGTAAACTCATCGGGAATGGTGTAGCCGGGGCCGCCCGTACCATCGCCTTTAGGGTCGCCGCCCTGGACTACGAACGGGGTCGGGGATTTTTCTACCCGGTGGAAAGTCAAACTGTTGTAGAAATTAGCGGTGGCTAACTTCTCAAAATTTTCCACGGTTTTAGGGGCCAGGGTTGGGCAAAGCTGGATAACTATCTTGCCGCCCTTTTCCATTTCAATCGTGGCAAATTTGTTCTGGCCGGTCGGGACAGCGGCGGTGGGGCTGCCGGGGATGGCGAAAGGTGTTGCCTGGACCGCTGCGCCCACCTTGCCGGAAGCTATCAGAATCAGGGTATCGCCTGATTTGATGCTACCCTTAAATTCGGCGGGATAGCTGGCGGTATCGCCAATGCCTTCCAGGCTGATTACCACTTTGCTGCCACCCTTTTGATAGACCAGCAAGGACTGTTTGGTCGGGTCGTCTTTTTCCGAACGGAACAGCGCCCACCCGGCATCTTCCAGGGTCTTGCGATAGAAAGCCTCAACTTTATCGTAGCTGTCGGTGCTGCCGGCAAAAGTTACTTTATCGGGGGCAAAGGTGCCAAAAACTGTGACAAATTGCGGGTCGCTTAAATTTGTTATTACGCCCTGAGAAGTGGCATCCGCCGGTTTCAGGTCTTTCTGGCCGGTATAACTGAGCGTGGGCAGGGTCGCCAGGTCAGTGACGGTGGTAGTCGGTTTAGGCGCATTTGCGGCGGCGCTAGGTGCGGCGGCAGCATTCGTGTCGAGGCAGGGATTGGCCGAAACGGTAGTCGCGCTACCGGTCTGGGCAGCCGTGGTGATTGAACCGCTGGCGGTGGTTCCGGTCGCGGAACCGGTAGCGGCGGCAGTTGTAACCGCTGTGGGAGTGGTCAGCAGGGCAGCGGAAGTTGTTCCACTGATTGACAACGCCTTAATTGAGCTGGGCGCGGGTACGGCGGTAGGACTATCGCCACAGGCAAGCAGCGTCAGGCACAACAGCAAGGCAACCAGCGCGAGGCCGGTATATTTAAACTTCAAAATTGACAACTTGTGAAACTCCTTCTGATTTGGAAATTAGCCAGGCGACCGAATTTTTCTTAACGGCCTATTTTAACACATCAGTAGTCAGGGTTCAGTAGCCCGAAGTCAGCGATTCAGGGTAATGAAAAGTTAAATTATAATTAAGAACCTTTATATTGAGCCACTTTCTGCTTTGTTATGACCTGAAAGCAGCTCAATTAAAATCTGTTTTGCGCTATGTACTGGCTCTGCGCTTAACAACTACTGATTACTGTCCCAAATTTATTTGCCCATAATTTACCGGGCCGCTATTCTTGAGCAGCAGGTCGTTCAGGCCGGGCTTTAAGGTCAAGGAAAGCTCTAACGGCTTCAAGGTAGTGTCCACGGTCTGTTCGGCCAGGGCTTGCCCGTTCAGGCTGGGGCTAAGTTTGGCCGGGCCTTTAACGGCCTGGCTGT
>JAYSYV010000246.1:0-2155 GCA_043727245.1 Chloroflexota bacterium
TTCCCCAGTTCTACAACAGAGGGTATACCTGAGAACATATGTTTCAATATGTGGGGTAAGCAGAGACTTTTGGATACCATCCCTGGTAATTTTGTAATCAGGCTAATTGCAAAGCCTCAGGTAAGGTGCGGCAGTCTTACAAATGGAAAAACGCCGCGAAGGCGTTTTAACTGTATAATTAACTTGTTTCGGGCGCAAGACCGGGTAGCACCCGGCGTTACATTGCGTGAGAGGGGTGAAGCGATTTCGTTAGTAGTAGTTGAACGCCCCGGAGAAACCTGGAAAAGGTCTTACTGAAGTAACCAACGTGGGTCAACTTCATGTAACTCCCCCCGGTGGGTGACATTGGTCCAGGCTTTACCGGCAAAGCGGTTAGCCAGACTGGTTAAAGCAGCGCCCAGGGCCATACCGGCAACACTGCCGATTAACACACCAATGATAAGACTACTGTTATAATTATTTGCCTGGTTTTGCATAGTTTCCTTTTACCTGATAGATATAGCCCCCGACACTATAAGATGCCAGGCGGTCCAGGTGAATTTGCTACTGTTCTAAACTTGGTGACGAAACGCTATTCCTTACAGATTAAAAATCTGAAGATTATAGAATAGGTCTACATACTATAGACACTTTAGAAGCAATTTTTGTTCCCTGGCTAACCAGGTTTTTTACTGAACTACCAGTAAAGTTTGGGCTCCGGCCCAGAGCTTATCCAGGCTGTAATAGTCACGCTCGGTGGCAGTAAAGACGTGGACAATCACATCTCCATAATCCATTAGAACCCAGCGTCCCTGGTCTAACCCTTCCTGGTGGCGCGGGCTAATGTCCTCTTTATCCAGTTCGTCTTCAATTTCACGAGCGATAGCTTTTACTTGCCGCTCGCTGTTGCCACTACAAATCACAAAATAATCGGCCAGTACAGAAACTTTACGAATGTCCAACAGGACAATATTTTCGGCTTTTTTGTTATCTGCTACTTCTACGATAGCACGGGCCAGGTCAATCGGTTCGATATGAAATACTCCTTTGATAGTAAATTGATATACGGAAACAGGCGAGCTAGCTTTTGGTGCTACCCGCCCGTCTCTAGGTAACTCACGAAGCGTGTTAGCTGGTAGTGTTACCGGCATCGGAAGCCGGTGTGGTCGGGCTTTCGGGCTGACTTTTAGTCTTATTATAGAAATAATAGCCCGCTCCACCAGCGATACCTAACAACCAGAGAGTACGCGGTAAACCCAGGATACGACCGCTTTTCTTTTTGCCTTGCAGTTGGCCGAGCGTTTCGCTCAGTTTTACAATATTTTCGGTAGTAGCCGCCATGTTACGCAAAATCAGCGACATGGTATCTTCATTGGCGGCTTTCTTAAGCAAATCCTTATAGTCCACCAGTGATTGGCGCTCTTTTTTCTGCAATAATTTCAGCGCTTCGGTTGAGTTCTTGGTGGAAGCGACAGCTTCCCAGCCTTTTTTCAATTGGTCGCGCAGGCCAGGGATGGGAAATTTACCCCCAACTGAAGTTAGTTGTGTCCCGGCTTCTTCCAGGTTCGCTTCGTGGGTTTCGCGCAGTTGGCTCAAGAGGTTTTTAACATCGGTCTCTTTAACCTTACCAATCGCCACAGCCAGGGCGTTGGCCGCCAATTGTTCGCCTTCAATCACCTTTTTAAGTGTTTTTTGCGCATTACCGTTCGCCATTTACACTTGCCTCCTTTAGTCGGGCCAGGCCGTTTCTGCCAGGTCCGGTTCATTCCTTCATTATTGATAATGGCCCAGGGCCATTACTTTGTCGTTGTATTAGAAGCACATTTTATGCCGCTATTATTTTAGTGTTTCCTGGTTAGTTATTGTGACAACCCGCCAATAGCTTAGCTCAAATGGACTTAAAAAGCAAATCAGGTTAGGTTAAAAATTGATTATATTCTACTGTAAAAGTAGAATTTTTGAATTATAGGTAAAAGTTTGTACTTTGAAGGAGCGGCTCAAAAGCCCTGAGGAGGCTATAGAAAATAATAAAACCCATTTGATCGGCTATCATATGCGCCAGGTTATGTTATTCCTATATTTTATGGCTGAGTCAGGCTAAAAATTGGCTAAATAACGTCTAAAAGGGTATTATTTCCTATAGAAATCCATTTTGAAAGACATATAATTAGTTTAG
>JAYSYV010000247.1:0-2155 GCA_043727245.1 Chloroflexota bacterium
TGCCGGACTTCCCCGGCATCAAAAAGGGGTGAAAGCAGGTCCGGCCCTATCAGGGCGGTCTTGTGCTGGGGTATTTGGCCCGGCGAAAGCAGTTCGCAGACCGGGGCGTTAAAGAGGACCGCCACTGAAACCGGCGTTTCCAGGACCAGCCGGGCCAGGCGGTCTTCTTTGGTCCAGGGTTGGCCCGGTTCATAAATATGCCAGCTTCCCCACATCAGCATGTGGCTGTAGATGGAATAGCCGTTGCCGAGGTCAATGAAAAGGTTTTTCCCGTGAGTTCTTACGGCTGTTACCGTCTGGCCCTGAATATAGCTGGGCCAGTCTTCCAGTTTGGCTTTTTTATAGCGCGACCGCACGCCGCTAATAGTTTGCCCATCAAGAGCGCCTCGCAAGCGGTCCCCCGTGTTTTTTATGCTTGGTCCTTCTGGCAAAATTTCTCCTTTCAACTTATTCAAAGCTTTATAAAAGTTCATTAAGCATCGGATATGCCAGATTTAGATGCTATATGCTATGATTATGCAAGCTTTATTTTGGCGCACAGACTTTATGATGGAATAAAATTAAAAGGGAGAAAAAGGCAATGGCAGAATCTTTCCGGGCTTTCGTAGTCAATAAGACCGACGAAGCTTTTGAAGCTGGGGTCAAAGAATTGAGCAGGGACGATTTGCCAGCCGGAGATGTTTTAATTAAGGTCGTTTACTCCGGCATAAATTACAAAGATGGCCTTGCCAGCACCCCCAACGGCCAGGTGATACGGAAATATCCTTTCATTCCGGGCATTGACCTGGCCGGTCACGTGGTAGAGTCGAGCGATAGACGATTTCGTGAAAATGATGAAGTTATCGTCACCAGTTATAACCTGGGTGTGTCGCATTATGGCGGCTTCAGCGAATACGCCCGTGTTCCGGCGGCCTGGGTTGTACCTGTGCCGCGTGGCCTGAGCCTGCGGGAAGCTATGATTCTGGGTACGGCTGGTTTTACCGCTGCCCTGGCGGTTCACAAACTGGAATTAAACGGCTTGAAGCCGGAAAACGGCCCGGTCTTAGTTACCGGGGCGACCGGTGGCGTGGGCAGTCACGCAATCAGTATGTTATCAAACCTGGGCTACACTATTGCCGCCAGCACCGGCAAGTCGTCCGAACAGGCTTATTTGCAAAGTTTGGGAACCTCGGAAATTTTAAGCCGGGAGGATGTAGCGGCTGACAGCGACAAACCGCTTGATAAGGAACGCTGGGCCGGGTCAGTCGATTCGGTTGGCGGCAACACCTTTGCCTATCTTGCTCGGACAACCAAAAATAGCGGCTCGATTGCCTCGGTTGGTGTCACCGGCGGGCCAAAAGTTACTACGACTGTTTTCCCTTTTATCCTGCGGGGCATCAACGTTTTAGGCATTGATTCGGTGCTGTGTCCCATGGATCTGCGCCTGAACCTGTGGGAGCGTTTGGCTACCGACCTCAAGCCTAAAAATTTATCAGGGCTGGTTGCCGGCGAAGTGGGCCTGGACGAATTGATCGAAGCGACCGCTCAAGTCCTCGCCGGTAAAGTCCGGGGCCGTTTTCTGGTAAAACCGTAATTTTTCGGTTTTGGATTATAACTATAATATAAAAGAGAAAATAGTGAGCCGTAAACGTTTTAGCGAAAATTCATCAGGCCAGCTTAAAGATATTCTTTACAAAGGTGAGCGTCCTTTTGCCTTTGTGCCTGACCCATTACCTCCAGAACTTAATATCGATTTGGAACTGGTTAATCCTTTATCGAATGCAGAAAGAGCTTTAGGTAAATTGGTCGGTTTAGGCTGGAACATGCAAAACCCGCAATTATTAATCAGGCCATTTCTAAATAGAGAAGCAGTACTTTCCTCAAAAATTGAAGGAACTCAATCCGATATTACGGATTTATATGCTTATCAGGCCGGACAACAGTTAGCTTTACCATTGCCTGAGTTTGCGGGTAAAACCAGACCATCTGAAACAGATACAAAAGAGGTAAGCAATTATGTAGAAGCCTTAGATTACGGGCTTAACAGGTTAAAGGAATTTCCAATAAGCCGGAGGTTTATTTGCGAGTTACACGAAATCTTAATGAGTGGTGTTCGGGGAGACCAGGCAAAGGCGTTTGGAAGAATTAGGAATATTGGTAGAAGAAACAAATAATA
>JAYSYV010000248.1:0-6705 GCA_043727245.1 Chloroflexota bacterium
CTGTTGACCAGCAGCAAATGCCCATCCTTACTGTGAAGCACCACCGGATGGTCCGGGGCGGCCCGGTCAAGGCTCTCGCGGCCCGGAAATTCATGACCCCAGAGATTCTTGTCCCAGCCCAGGCCGGAAACCCATTCGCCGGGCGGCGTGATGATAGCCCGTTCTCGGACTTTCTCAACCATCCCTTCCAGGCTATCAACGCCGACCAGATTGACCTGGCGCAAAGTCTTGCCCCACCACAAAAGATGGGTATGAGAGTCAGTCAGGCCGGGAATAAGGGTCGCCCCTTTCAAGTCCAGCGCTTCGGCCTGTTTCGCCCCGTCCAGGGTCTGAATGTCCCGGTTAGTGCCGACTTGCCACACCCGTCCGTTTCGCACAAAAACCGCCTCGGCCTTCGGATTGGCCGGATCAAGTGTATAAATATTGGCGTTATAATAAATAAAATCCATTACGGGTATAACCCCAACATATCCAGGCCGGTAGTTTCAGGCAGACCCGCCAGCAGGTTCATATTCTGTACGCCTTCACCCGCCGCTCCTTTGGTCAGATTGTCCACCACCGATACTACCACCAGGCGGCGCGTGGACAAATTAACGGTAGGATGGATGAAGCAATAGTTACTGCCTGCCACCTGTTTGGTATAGGGCGGTTCGTCCACCACCTGAACGAACGGGTCATTGGCGTAAAACTCCCGGTAATAGGCCCGGATAGCCTGGCTGGCTTCGGCCTGGTTCGAGTAGGACGATAGAAAAGCGTCCGAAAGGCGGGCGTAACAGGTCGCCAGCATCCCCCGCGAGAGCGGAACCAGGTGCGGCGTGAAAGAAACCGCTACCGGGCTGCCATAAACATCTTGCAAAACCTGTTCGATTTCCGGCAAGTGGCGGTGACCGTCCAGGCCGTAAGCGGCGGTACTCTCGGTCATTTCGGGAAAGTGGAGGTTTTGTTTAAGGCCGCGACCGGCCCCACTGGTTCCGCTGAGTGCGTCAATAATAACGTCAGGCTCAATCAATGGCCCACCCTGGCGAGAACTCAGGGCCGGGGCCAGGGCCAGGATGGAGCAGGTCGGGTAACAACCGGGATTGGCAATCAGGCGAACCTGGGGTGTCAATTTAGCGCGATAGATTTCGGGCAAACCATAGACCGCCTCCGGCAAGAGATAAGCCGCCGGGTGTGGACCGTACCACTTCTCGTAGATGGCCTGGTCGCGCAGCCGGAAATCGGCCGACATATCAATCACCTTCGTAGTGGGCGACTGCTCCAAAATATTAGCGGCGGTTTCAGCCGAGGCATGATGAGGAAGGGCCAGGAAGATAATATCGGCCTCAGTCTGGCGCTGTAACTCGCCCACCACGGTTAGATTTAACGGCCCCAGGTTAGGGAAAACCTTCCCCAGCGGTTGTCCGGCGGCGCTCCGCCCGACCACTTCCAATAACTCTACGTCAGGCCGCCGACCTAGCAACCGGGCCAACTCCGCACCGACATAACCGGTGATACCAACTATCGAAACTTTCAACTTTCCTCTCCCATGTAGAAGCGTCGAACTTTTAACGGAAAACGCTTTTTCTCTAAAATATTTTTACTATCAGGTCGCTTGTATTGTTATACTTGTGACGCTTTATTTAGCTTTCGTCGCATGTGCATCTGTTCCTCTTACGTTCTGCGGTCAACGTTTTCAGTTCCATGTTAAACGCCCTTCGTCAGTTCCTCTTTGAGCTGGACCTTTTTGATTTTACCACTACTGGTCATGGGAAATTCTGACACAAACCGGACGTAATCCGGCAATTTGAAATCGGCCACTTTACCCCGCAGAAATTCGCGCAGTTCGTCAGCCTCGACTTGCTGGCCGGGTTTTAGCTTGACGCAGACCAGCGTCTTTTCGCCCAGCACCGCGTCCGGCACGCCTACGACCGCTACTTCCATAACCGCCGAGTGCTGGTAAAACAAGTCTTCCACCTCACGCGGATAAATCTTAAACCCGCCTCGGTTAATCATTTCCTTCTTGCGCCCGACAATCCGAATATACCCGGCGGCATCAATCGTTGCCAGGTCGCCGGTAGAAAACCAGCCCTCGCAGTCGAGCGCAGCGGCGGTCGCTTCCGGTAGCTTGTAATAGCCCATCATTACGCCACTGGAACGGCAAATCAACTCGCCAACCTCGCCCGGCGGCACTTCCTCCGCATCGTCATTGACAATTTTGATTTCCACACCCGGCAGCGCCCGACCAACCGTTTCAGAGCGCGTCTGTTCATCATCCTCAAAGCGGGTCATAGTCAGGCAGGGCGAAGTCTCAGTCAAACCGTAAGAGCTGACCACATCGCAATTCATCTCCTCGCGGATACGCCGGATGATTTCGGGCGAGGCCGGAGCGGCGGCAATTATGCCAGTCCGCAGGCTTGAAAGGTCAAACTGGCCGAAGTTAGGATGGTTTAACTCCAGGATAAACATTGTCGGCACACCATTATGAATTGTAATGCGCTCTTCAGCTACCAGGGCTAATGCCGCCCCCGCACTGAAAAGGTCCAGCAGCACCAGGCAAGCTCCGCTGCCGTAAGCCGCCAGCACACACGCGCTGATACCAAAAATATGGAAAAGCGGTACAGCCACCAGATAGCGGTCCTGTTCGGTCGAGCGCAGCCCTTCGGCCATCATCAGGCCGTTTGTCACCAGGTTATAGTGGGTCAGCATTACCCCTTTGGGCTGGCCGGTCGTGCCGCTAGTATATAAAAAAATAAAAAGGTCTTTCTTCGAGTCGAGTGAAAGGGGCGGCAAACCGGCCTGGGGCGCTTCGTTGAGCAGGGACTCCCAGCTAATCAGGCCGGGACCGCCCTGGGCCTGGCCTATTACCACGATATGGGCCAACTCCGGCATAGTCGGGCGTAACTCTTTAAGCAGTTCAATAAAGTCGAAATCGCCAAAGCTGGCGCAGGTAACTACGATTTTTGCCCCGCTGTTACGCAGCATATATTCAAGCTCGTGGCGGCGATAGCGCACATTCAAAGGGACCAGAATCGCCCCCAGTCGAGCCGCTGCGAAATAGGTAATAATAAACTCGGTCCAATTTGGCATAATCAGGGCCATACGGTCGCCCTTGCCCAGTCCATGATGGGCCAGGCCCGCTGCACACTGTTCGGCCAGTTGCAGCACTTCCCGGAAGTTATAACGGCGCGGCCCGAAAACCAGGGCTTCACGCTCCGGCCACTTTTCGGCGCTATGCTCTAATAACTGCCAGATATTCAGCGATTTTAGGACCGAATAATCCGCTCTCTCAGCTCTCCCAGACTGACCTGCTCCCGCATCGGTCAACGGCATTGTTGGTACTCCTTTTTCGTAAAAGCCTGAAATGCCGAATGGCTAACCTCTTAAATCATACTCTCATTAAAACATAAGCTTACTTTCCCATTCGCAAAGCTTCGTTCAACATTTCACGCTTTTACTTATTATAGCAAATCGGTCCAACATTATTACACCAGGGCTACCCAATCGAATAGTATTTAACCAATTGTTACAGCCCTTTACAACAAAACCGTCATAGGAACGTATTGTGCTTTAATAATTTGATTATAATTAAGGTATATAATAACTTTAAGTTGGGCAACTAAACCAATCGGGGCCGGCAAAGAGATTTGGGATAATTATCTTTAAAAGATTGGGGGGACTTCCTGGCAATGCAACGTTTGGGTATTAGATTAGCGATGTTAATCTTATTGATTTTGAGTTTACTGTTGAGCGCCTGTGACTCTGCGCCAGCCCAGAATCCAGGCAATTCACCGACTCCGGCCCCACTTCAAACTATCCGCATATACGCCAGTTTACCCCTCAGCGGCCCTTCCAATAATAACGGTCAGAGCCTGGTAAATGCCATGCAGCTAGCCCTGTCCGATTTTACTGGCGGCACTTATCAGGTAGGCAATTTCAAAATAGAATTCGTCCCACTCAATAATGCGGCAGCAGGCGGCAGCGTGGCCGACCCAGGTCGGGAGGTTGTAAACGCCAATCAGGCCACCACTGACCCGGATGCCATGCTCTATCTTGGCCCCACCACTACCCCTACAGCCCAGGTAGCAATCCCTATCTTGAACCGGGCCGGATTGACCATGATTAGCCCTGGAACGACCTACCCCGGCCTGACCAAAACCGTTGCCAACATCACCGCAGCCGATGAACCGGCCAAATATTATCCGACCAACCTCCGCAACTTTTTCCAGCTCTTGCCCACCGACGAATTACAGGGCCGGGCCGATGCCGGCTATACAGATGCCAAGCTGATGTTACGCAAAATATTCGTAGTGGACGATAGCACCGATTATGGAATCGGCCTGTCCAAAGCTTACGAAGGCTCGGCCTCTTACTACAACTTGAATTTGCTCGGCCATACCTCGCTGACCGATAAGCCCGATAACACCGACCAGGCGGTTAGCCAGATTAAAGCGGCCAATCCCGAAGTGATTTTCTTTGGTGGCAGCAGCCACCTGGCGGCCCTTCTTAAAACCAAACTCCAGGCCGCCGGACTTAACCCGGCCTTCCTGGGCGGCGGCGGCATCCAGAACGATACTTTCTTGCAGGAAGCCGGTAGCGCCGGGGAAGCCACCTATTCCAGCACCAGCGGTATCGCCACAAGCGGTTTATCCACCAGGGGCGCTAACTTTATCAAGACCTACCGGGACAAATACGGCGAGGGCTTGCAGGCTACCACTATTTACGGTTACGACGCTATGAGCGCCGGGCTGACCGCCATTAAGCAGGCCAACAAAAAGGACCGGATCGCTATCCTGGCCCAGGTGGCCGGGTTGAAGAATTTCGTGGGCGCGACCGGGCGGTTCAGCTTCGATCAGAACGGCGATACCAGCCTGACCGTTTTTAGTTTTTACATCAACAAAGGCCAGAAATGGGTCTTTGATAGTGCCGCCGAAACCTCAAGTAACTTCCAGAATCCGCCCGGCCCCAAACCCAACGGTACTCCTACTCCTGGCCCCGGCCTTGCACCAACGCTGCCCGGTGGCTCCCCTCCGTCTGGTACGCCTACCAGGGTTCCGCCGGTAACGCTGCCCCAGAGTTCGCCCGCCCCGGCTGACATCCGGGTGGATGCCGGGTCCAAGCTGCCACCCGACTTTAAACTGTACCGGATTGCTACCCTGGCCGTCACAATCTATACCCCACCGACCGCCAGTTCCAAAGTGCAACCAATACGCGTACTTTTAGCTTTGCACGGCATGTTTTATAATGGCGGAGATTTTGGGATGCCGCTATTGGATTTTGCCCGCCAGAACAACCTGGTCCTGGTGGCTCCTACCTTCAATTATAACGTCAATTACAAAGACCCCGAAGTTGTTACCAACGAAGACCTACAACTGACTCGCCAGCTAACCCAGGTCTTGCAGCAATTACCCCAGGCTATAGGCCATAGTGTCGAGAGCAAAGTCTTGCTTTTCGGCTTTTCACGGGGAGCGCAACTGGCCCACCACTTCGCCATGTTCTACCCGGTGCAGGTCATGGGGGCGGCGGTCCTTTCGGCGGGAGCTTATACCCTGCCCCTGAGCCAGTTTCGCAACAAACCGCTGCTTTTCCCTTATGGCATTTCTAATTTTACTCAGATTACCGGCTACAATTTCGACCAGGCCGATTTTGCCAAAATCCCCTTTGATGTCCAGGTCGGACTGCAAGACAACGACCCTAACCAGGTTTCGCACCCTTATGATGCCTATATTGGCAACAACCGGGTGGTCAGAGCGCAAACTTTTTACCAGGGCTTGCAACAAATTGGGGTAAATGTAGTATTTAATCTCGTGCCGAATACCAGGCATGAAGTCAACACAGCCCAGTTAATGCTGGTCGAACAATTTTTTAATAATATTACGGGCAAGTAAGTCGTCAAAGCTTTTTCCAATATGATATAATTCCTACAAAATTACTCAGATAATCAATGCTCAAAGATGAGCCTGTAGCTCCAGTGGCCGGGGCGGATTTTTAATAAGAGGGACTGCCGCTTGTCGAATGATAATTCCAACCATCACGGGACAGCTGGAGTGGTTGAAACCGCTAAAATCCTGGATGGCCGGAGCCTGGCTAAAGAAAAACGGGTCCAACTAAAGGCCGCTGCTGCTGAGTTTACCGGGCAAACCGGCTTCCCGCCCGGTCTGGCAATTACCCTGATTGGAGAAGACCCCAGTTCAATCGCCTACACTCGCACCCTGATAAAAACAGCGACTGACCTGGGCTTCAAAGCCAGTTCGCGGATACTGCCCGATTCCGCATCGCTAGCCGAATTTCGCCAGGCTCTTAACGAACTGAACGGCGACCCCACAATTCATGGTATCACGGTCCAATGGCCCACCCCACCCCATATTACTTTTGAAGATGTGGTCGGGATTCTGGATCCGCGCAAAGATGTGGACGGTTACAACCCCTTATTACTGGGCCGGTTGTACGAACAACTGGACACGTTTGTCCCGGCTACACCGCTGGGTGGCATGCAACTGGTTAAGCACTACGGCTATGACGTGCGTGGCAAATCGTGTTTATTGATCGGACACGGCGTAACGGTCGGGCGGCCCCTGTTAGCCCTGCTGCTGGCCGAACATGCCAGCCTGATGGTGGTAGATAAAAGCACGCCTCGCGAACTATTCCGGCAGTACAGCACTCTGGCCGATTTTATCTTCTGCGCCGCTGGCGCACCCGCTATTCTGACTGGCGACATGGTAAAACCAG
>JAYSYV010000249.1:0-6698 GCA_043727245.1 Chloroflexota bacterium
CTATAGAAATTGAAACCAACGGCACTCTGCCGGGTAGCCCGTTCATTCGAGAACGCTGCCAGCTTAATATTTCACCCAAGCTGCCCTCAGCTCGCAACCGGGCCAGGACTATCAAACCGGCTGTACTGGATTTATTGAAGAAAAGCCGCGACCCCTGGTTCAAATTTGTGGTATCCGACCGTTCGGACTTCGAGGCTATGGTCAAAATAATAGAGCAATGCCAGTTGCCCCAGGCGCGAATCATCGTAATGCCCGAAGGCCAGGACCCGGCTACTTTATCCGCCCACGCCCTGGATATTGTCGAACTGGTTAAAGAAAAAGGCTACAGGCTATTACCCCGTTTGCACGTTATGCTATACGGCAACCGGCGCGGGGTTTAGAAAGAAAATATGGCTAAAAAAAAAGCAATTGTCTGCCTGTCGGGTGGAATGGACTCGACCACCCTCTTATATGAAGTGCTGAATCGAGGTTATCAGGTCTACCCGGTCAGTTTCGATTACAATCAGCGTCACCGGGTCGAGCTGGAAAGTGCCGCCAATATCACCAACCGGCTCGGCTTACCCTATAAAGTCCTGAAACTGGACCTGAGCCAGATTGGTGGCAGCGTCCTGACCGATTTGACCCAGGCTGTACCCGACCAGACCGCCCACCAACAATTTTCGACGGTAGTGCCGTTACGCAACGCCCTTTTCTGCACCCTGGCCGCCAGTTACGGCGAGGTAATCGGGGTAGACGAACTATTCTACGGCCCGGTTAAAGAAGATTTCCTGGCTTACCGGGACTGCCGCCGCCCCTTTTTTGATAGCCTGGAACAAGCCCTCAGCCTGGGGTCCAGCCAGGAGGACCGGACTGTCAGGATTCACACCCCCTTTGTGGATCTTTACAAGTGCGAAGTCCTGGCCCGAGGCTTCGCCCTGAACGTGCCATACGAACTGACCCACACCTGCTACCGGGGCCAACGCCCACCCTGTCGAGAATGTGATGCCTGCAAGGAACGCCTGGACGCTTTCGCCCAGCTTGGCCGGACCGACCCTCTTTCGGCTTAAACCTTAATAGATTAGCCGCTGGCTGGACTCAATGAGTCTAGCTCTTTTATTTTGCAGAACCTTGCCTTGCTTAATCCGGGGTGGTGGTAAAGTCGGTAATCCGGTCAATCGTTTGTAGTTCTTCCTGGGTAAATGCCAGGTTTTGCAGAGCCACGACGTTTTCCTCGATCTGTTCCACTTTAGAGGCTCCAATAAGGACACTGGTGACAGCCGGAAACCTCAGAATCCAGGCCAGGGCCATCTGGGCGAGGGTTTGTTCGCGTTTTGAGGCAAGCTGGTTAAGGGCTTCCAGTTGGCCCACAGTTTTCTCGTCCAGCACTTCCCCGGTATCCTGCTTGTTCCACCAGAGCGCCGCCCGCGAGTCGCTGGGAACAATCCGCCCCAGGTATTTGTCAGTTAGTTTTCCCTGGGCCAGGGGGCTAAAAGCGATGACGCCGGTCCCGTTCTGAGCCGTATGCTCGAACAAATCCGTTTCGGGTTTGCGGTCCAACAAATTATAGCGGGGCTGGTGAATCGTAATCGGGGCTAAACCCATTTTTTTGGTAACTTGCACCGCGTCTTCGAAATGCGCCCCAGGGAAGTTACTCACGCCTACATACAGCGCCTTGCCTTGCCGGACAATCAAATCCAGGGCGGCCATCGTTTCTTCCAGCGGCGTGTTAGGGTCGGGCCGGTGAGCATAAAAAATATCAACATAATCCAGACCCAGGCGCTGCAAGGACTGGTCAAGACTGGCGATCAGGTATTTTTTTGAAAGTCCGTCCCCATACGGTCCCGGCCACATGCGGTAGCCGGCTTTGGTTGAAATAATCAACTCATCGCGGGGCATCTGGCGCAATATTTTGCCGACCACTTTTTCGGCGTTGCCCGGTGGGCGGCCATAGTTGTTCGCCAGGTCGAAGTGAGTTATACCCAGGTCGAAAGCCCGGTATAGACAGGCTCGCGCCACCTCCTCGCCCCGGTATCCGCCAAAGGTTTCCCAGGCTCCCAGCGATATAGCGGGCAGCACCAGGCCCGAATCGCCGCAGCGCCGGTATTGCATACTATCGTAGCGGTTGGTGGCAGATTCCAGGGCAGTGTCATTATCTTTTTTGGAAGCGTCTTTATCACTCATTTTAATTTTCCTGTTCCTTAAACTGAGGCCAGCAAAAGTAAGCGGTATTGCCCGGCCATATTTCCTACCGGATTTTAATTGTCAACGGCATAACTCGCAATTCTTATCCCTGCGTTTTTCTCCGGCCCCTTTTAAGACAAACTAATTTCTTTTAATTAGCAGCTAATTTGACTTCATGACCGATTGGTCATATAAAATAGAAGTAATTTTTATAAAGACCATAAAGACTAAAGGACATCAATTGGCACTCAGTCATTTTCTTAAATTGAAAGTGGAAAAACAGGACAGCATTCTTCAGGCGGCCCTGGATGAGTTTTCTGAATATGGCTATGAACTGGCCTCGACCAACCGGATAGTCGAACGAGCCGGAATCGCCAAAGGCACATTATTTAAATATTTTTCCAGCAAAGAAGAACTATTTTTGTATGTTTGTAATAAGTTTGCGAAGTTAGTCCAAACCGAGATTTACTTTAATGGTGAAGATGCGCCAGACGAGCTTTTTGATTATCTCAAATATATAACTGTACGCAAAATGACGCTCAAATATCGCTTCCCTAAAGAATTCGCCCTTATAACCAAAATTCTCAGTGATTCCACGCACCCGATTAATCAAAAATTTCTGGGATTTGTTACTAAAGTAGGTATGCAAACTTATGAGCAGATTGTGCAAAGGGTCAAAACCTCTAATTTCCGGCCTGGAGTAAGTGCCGAAGAAGCTTTTAAACTAGTTGGCTGGACACTACGCGGTTTTGAAGAGTATATTTTACAAAGCCTGGTTGGAAAAGAATATACCGAGGAAATAGAGAAAGCTATGCTGGTAGAGTTTGACCGGCTATGCGAGTTGCTGAAAATTGGTCTGTATAAACCTCAACCGGAAAATGTGGTAATGCCTATCCCACAAGCCGAAGCGGCTGCCATTCACAAATAAACCTTGCGTTATCCATCCCACTTTAACGCTTATTAACGGCCTCTTAACAAGTCTTAACCCCCCGTTAACCGAGCCTTATAAACTCTTTAATATCAATAGGGTAAAACAAGGGCAGGAAATATTATCGGTTGAAGCAGTTGCTCAACGCCTTTCCTATCCTTAATTAAGCCAGACCTTTATGCTCAAATCCAGACCAGTACCAGACTGCGCCAGGATAATTAAACGTCGGTTAAGTTTCAAAACAGTAAATTATAAACTAATGGGCGAAGCTGGCTACCAGAAGCCAACTGACCCTACCGGCTGCCTTTAACTTTGAAGTCAGCGGTTTTAATTTGGCAATTTTAGGTTAGCTTTTGTAATTGATTGTGTTACCGGAGAAAGGAACATTCAGGCAATGTTGGAATCAGAAAAGTCGCCGAAACCCGCGACTCAGAATTTTGTGGAAATGGTTACTCAGAGAATTTCACGCCGGGGAGTACTGAAACTTACCGCTTTTGCGGGCGCGGGCGCAGTCGCCGCCCCACTCTTTAGCGCAACCGGTTCGACAGCCGAAGCCGCCGCGAACTCGGATGTAACAACCGCGCTCAATGCCGGGATTGGTTTTCAGCCGATTCAGCCAAGTACAGCCGATGAACTGATCCTGCCTACCGGCTTCAGCTACAACGTTATCCGCAGTTGGGGTGATTTCGTAGTCGGCGGCGAAAAGTTTGGCTTCAATAATGACTACATCGCTTACTTCCCAATGGATTTTCTGCAAGGTGGCAATAGTTCCAACGAAGGTTTATTGTGGGTCAATCACGAATATGTCAGCCCCTTATTCACCAGCAACCGCCCGGCCAACGTAAATCCCACCTTCGAGCAGTTGATTAAAGAAAAGTCCGAAGTGGGCGGCTCGGTCATTCACATTCGCCGGAATGCCATTGGTAACTGGGAATTTGTAGACGACCCGGCCCACAACCGCCGGGTAACGGCCTGGTCCCTGATTGACCTGGATGGCCCAGCCGCCGGTTCGGCCGAGGTGTTTGGCGCGACCACGGTCCAGGGTACTCTGGCTAACTGCGCCGGTGGTCATACGCCCTGGGGAACGGCCCTTTCGGCTGAAGAGAACTACCAGGATTACGGCTCGGATGCTGCCAAGGGCGGTTACGGCTGGGGCAAAACCGATGGTAAAGACGACCGCTACTTTGCAGACCAGCACTACGGCTGGATTGTCGAAATTGACCCCTTTAACAAGGACCGCCGCCCGGTCAAGCATACTGCCCTGGGCCGCTTCCGCCACGAAAACGCCACTACCGTCATCGGCCCCAGCGGCAAGGTAGTCGTCTACATGGGCTACGACAAAGCCGACGAATGTGTCTTCAAATTTATCAGCAAAGGCAAATATAACCCGACTGACCGGGAAGCCAATATGAAGTTGCTTTCGGAAGGCACTCTATATGTGGCCGACTTCGGTAAAGGAGTCTGGCTGCCGGTGGTTCTGGCCGCCCAGCCTAAATTACAGGCCGCTTACAAGTCGCAGGCCGCTGTGCTGGTGGATGCCGGGGCAGCCGGTAAACTGATCGGTGGAACTGCCACTGACCGCCCGGAAGACATCAAAATCAACCCGGCTGACGGCAGCGTCTTTATATCATTCACCAACAATTCCAACCACAGCAACTATTACGGCCAGATTTCGCGGATCTACGAAGCCGGTGGCAACCACGAAGCAACCAGCTTTAGCTGGGAAATCTTCGCCACGGGCGGCCCTCAAAAAGGTAGCGGCTTTGCCGCGCCGGATAATCTGATCTTCGACAACAAGGGCAACCTGTTTGTCTTTTGCGATGTCAGCAGCAGCGTTGCGGGCAAAAGCATTTACACCTTTGCGGGCAACAACGGGGTTTATGTCATCCCGACGACCGGCCCCAGCGAGGGTATCGCGTTCCAGTTCGCCAGCGGACCGGTCGAATGCGAAACCACCGGACCCTTCTTCACCCCGGACTTCAAAACCCTGTTCCTCTCGATTCAACATCCCGGTGAAGAATCGTCCAGCCTGGACAAACTTTCCAGCCACTGGCCGGAAGGCGGAACCAGTATCCCTAAACCGGCGATTATTGCAATCACCGGCTTTAGATAAGCTTCCTTCCATTGTCCGTATTGGCAGGCCAAGTGACTCCTAATTGGAGTCACTTGGCCTATTTGCATTTTCATGACTGTTTTTTGTGGCTGAAATACCTGCAAACAGGATTAAAATAGTTAAAGGCAAGCTTAATAAGAACCAGCCAGAAGTAAAACATCTCGGCCAGGCGCGTTTGTCCACCGGTATAGGCGCGTTAAAGTCCAGATAAACAGGTCGTTTGCTACTCATTTCCCCCCTCTTTTATTCCGGGTAAACCAGACGGTTTACCCGGAATAAACTTATTTGGGTAGGCCGCTCAGTAGGGTTTAAGCGATTCTGTCAAGCGGCTTTTTGAGGGAAAACAAATTACTCGTCAAGCCGGATGGTCCTTCTTTCGTTGCTGCTCAAAATTGCCTTCTCAATAAGTTCAATGTTTTTGGCGGCTTCCGAGGCCAGTACCGGAATTGGACCGTTACCAGCCAGACAGGCTTGCAGTTGCTTGTAGAAACCGGGATAATCCCCTGGCAAAGTTTCTATTTTAGCCTTAGAAATTTCCAGCTCACCAAATTTAGTGGTCAGTTCGCCGTACCATTCGGGAGTTTCCCGGCCCCAGGCAGGATTTTGCGGACCGGGCCGTTCGCCTCTTAGCAGGGCCGCTTCCTGGGGGTCCATGCCGTATTTAACAAAACTTCCCCGGTTGCCGTGAAGTTGGAAGCGCGGGCCAGGCTGCTTGACCAGGCAACTCGAATGTAAAATCACCTGTAGCGCGTCATAGTCCAAAAGTAGGTGAAAATAATCGGTCGTTTGCGTACCCGGTCGCTGCTGTCTTAAATCGGCGGTAATCGCCCTGGGTAGGCCAAAAAGCTGGATGGACTGGTCAATCAGGTGAGCGCCCAGGTCGTACAGGATGCCGGAACCGGGCAAAGCCTGCTCCCGCCAACGCACCTTTACTTCAGGCCGGAAGCGGTCGTAACGGTTTTCAAAGGAGTAAATTTCACCAGGCAGGCCGGTAGCAAGCAAGGCTTTAAGGGTTAAAAAATCGCCGTCCCAGCGGCGGCTCTGGTAAACAGTCAGCACCCGTTTATTTTCCTCGGCCAGCCTGATTAGTTCCTGGGCTTCGTGGCTGTAAATAGTAAAAGGTTTGTCTACCACCACGTGCTTACCAGCCTGTAAAGCCGCTTTAGCCAGGGGGTAATGTGACAAATTGGGCGTGGCAATGACTACCAAATCTATGTCAGGGTCATTAAATAGAGCCTCCGGTTGACCGACCACTTCTACCGAGGGTAAATCCGCCCGCACTTTAGTAGGAGCCGAAGAAACTACTTTGGTCAGTTCTAATCCTTCCGTGATAACCAGGGTAGAGGCGTGAAAAGTTTTACCGGCGAAACCGTAGCCAATCAAGCCGACTTTTTTAGTGCTTTCAGTCATAAATTTTGAAATCCTCCTGGAATGGGCCTGGAAACTACTCTCTATTATATGGCTAAAATTGTACTTGATTTAACTGACCCCTTCAAA
>JAYSYV010000250.1:0-2148 GCA_043727245.1 Chloroflexota bacterium
CGCGCCAACATGGTAATCGTGACCGAGGGTTATAAGAAAGCCTCAATTGCCGCCAGGACGTGGGGCTGCCACGCCATCAGCCTGGCCGGGGTAGCTGCCTACAAAGAAGCTGATTTAATCCAAACAATCGAGAATTTAGGCTCGACGGTCGTCACCCTCGCCTTCGACCAGGACAAGCGGCAAAATCAACAGGTCAGGAACGCCGAGCAAAGGCTTTTGAAACTTCTTGCCGCCGGACTGCCCCAGGCGTCATACTATTTCCTCAACTGGCTAGAAACCGCAGGGAAAGGTCTGGATGACGCGCTGGCTACTGCCGCTGAATTCCGCTTCGACCAGGCTCTGGTTGCTGAGAATATCGAAGGTCCGCGCCTGGTAAACGATTTACCGGGAATAGTAGTGGACCGGGCTTTCACCCAGATCAGGCCTCTGTTCTCGCTGGAGGGGGCGCGAACGCAGCACCGCCAGTTCTTTGACCGAGTGTTATTCCAGCCCAGCAAAATCCAGCGGGTTATAACCAGCCCAACCGGCACCGGTAAGAGCCGCGCTGCCGACGATGCCCTGGCCGACGCCCTTATGTCAGGTAAACTCACCGGGCGGTGGCTCCTCCTCGCCCCAAACCGGGCCAATATCGCTGAGCGAACCGAACCCGGCACCCAGCTAGGCAAAGCGGTTAAATCCGGTATGGCCGCCATCCAGCGGGGGCGGACGTTGTTCGACCTGCAAGACTTAAAAACGGTTGGCCGAAAAACTACCGCCGAGGATTGCGCTAATCCACAGGCCGCTGACGCCGGGGCTGCCCGCCAGGTTACCGCTCGTGTGGTATGCGCTCAGTGCCCCTTTGGCAGTGACCAGAACTGGCAGGGCCACGCCGCCGAGGTTGGGTTCGACCCGACAAAGACGGCTAACCGGCCGTGGAAGTGCGAGACACAGGGGTATCTCCATAGCCGCAAAATAAGCCGCCAGGCCCAGCTCGTCATCGCCACCAAAGAAGCCTATTTAAACAATTCGGATTTGCTCAATGAATTTGATGGCGGGGTTATTGTTGACGAGGAACTGCTGGGCTACCTGCTCGAAATCATCACGATAAATACCGACATTCTCAGCGGTTGGCGGCAAAAGATAGCGGTCAAGGGGTTGCAATTCCCGGCCTGGGAGCAGTTGTTCAGGATTATAGAAACCGCTTTCGATACGCTGGCCGAGAGTAAAGAACACCCGGCGGCAGCGCAATTACTGGAAAGCCACCTGCATTTGGCGACCGCCGCCGCCTCGCTCGGAGTGGACCTCGAAGCGGTGCTGCTTGATTGCTACCGTGACGGGCAGGGTCCGGACCACGAAGGCGTTTACAACTTCGAGCGGCACTACCGTCACAACGCCAAACTTATGCTACCCTTCCAGGCGGGTAGCGACCTCCTTGACTCTCTGGAAGATAAAGAGAACCCGCCGCGCTTTGGCCGCCAAAGTGACGGTTCCTACGTGCTGGTAGCGCACCGGCCCAGGCGGCATCTGATTGAACAACTCAAAAACAAAACGCTGGTAGTGCTGGACGCCACTATGCCCCCTGCTTTGAAAATGCTCCTACCGGACATCAAAGAATTGCACTACCGGGTAAAGCAAAACTTGTACATCACACAAATTACCAACGCCCTGTATACGAAACGGGATTTGTTCAACCCTGACACCAGACAGCGCGTGGAGGCCACCATCAGTTCGTTTGCCGCCGGGAGCCATAATCACCTGTCCATTGTCCCCTTGCGCTTCCAGGAAGGCGCGGAAGCGCTGCAACTGCCTGATAATAGCCGGGTCGAGCATTGGGGCTTGCACCGGGCCACCAGCCGGTTCAGCGACTGTAATAGCCTGGTCCTCGTTGGTCACCACCTCCGCCCGATTGATTTTATCCGGGCTGAAGTGATAGCCTGCCGCGCCTATGCCGGGCAGGAGTTGGACCGGGTTCCATCTGGCCCAGGCCCAGACCATCAGATGCAGCTCCGACTTTACAACCACAAGTTGAGTAATGGGCGGGCTGCCGGGCGCTGGATGAAAACCGACCCTGACCCTGACATTCAAGAAGCCATCCAGCATGACTACACCGCCAACGTTATCCAGGCAATTGGACGCCTTCGGGCAGCTATCCGACCGGACTATTTGCCC
>JAYSYV010000251.1:0-2148 GCA_043727245.1 Chloroflexota bacterium
GCCTAACCTGGATTATTCGAGTCCCCAGGGCAAGCTTTTTATGCACATGCTCTGGGCTTTAGCTCAGTTTTATTCGGATAATCTTTCTCAGGAGACCAAGAAAGGAAAGACAGAACGCAAGTTGCAAGGCTTGTATAATGGTGCCCTTCCTTTTGGTGTGATAAAAAGTGAAAAAGGCTTGCCTGTACCTGATATGATAGACTTAGGTGATGGCAAAACCAATTACAAGGGACTGTTGAAGGTTTTCCAACGGGCCGCAGACGGTTATTCTTGCCGGGAAATTGCAGAAGAACTAAATTCCGATGGTTATAGAACCACAGGTCATCGTGGGCGTAATTTGTTCACCAAAGATGGCGTAAATGAAATCTTAAAAAGCCGTTTTTATCTAGGTGAATTACCAGACGGAGATTATAAGCCAGGTAGAAGCAGCCGGGGAAGTTACACCAAAGGGTTGCAGGGAAAACAAGACATATTGGTTCCTGTTGAATTGTGGGAAGCCGCCCAGCAGTCCAGAAGTTCGAGAAATTATATTGGTCCCCTAACCGTACCATCCAAAGCAACAACTTATTCTCTTTCCGGCCTCATGTATTGCAGCTATTGTGGTGGAAAGTTACATGTTCACCGCAACGATAAAGGTAACGCTTTTATTTATTGCTACAAAAAAGGTCAAGGGGTTGCAGGTCATTGTAAGCAAAAGGGAACCTTTTTATCAGTTTTTGAAGATCAAATTGAAGGTTATCTTTCAAATATTCAATTACCGGAAGATTACCAAAGAATAGCAATTGAAGCTTACGAAAAAGAGGACCGAGAAGGGCCAGGTTTTGAGAAAATCCGCCAGGGTCTACAAACAAGGCTTATAAGATTAAAGGAAATGTACGAATGGGGAGACCTGCCTGAGGAAGAATACCGAGTTAAACGAGATCAAATTCGGGGTGAAATTTCAGCTTTACCGGCTGATGTTAATAACCGTAAAGCCAATTTGGAAAGGCTTGCAGCCTTCTTAAAAAACGTAAGTCTTTCATGGAAAGAAGCGAACCAGGCACAAAGGAACAGGTTAGCAAGAACTTTGTTTGAGAGAATAGAAATTGAAGATAAAAAAATAAGAGGGTTAACTCCAACTACTGAGTTTACACCTCTTATTAATCTTACACACTTGTCAAGTGTTGATCTAACAAGCGGAAGTGACGGGATTCGAACCCGCGGTCTCTTCCTTGACAGGGAAGCATGTTAGGCCGCTACACCACACCTCCAGAACAGGCACAATAATACCAGCCTGTCTGCCCATTGTCAAGCCGATTTTGAACTGAAATCCTTTTTCCTTAAAAGTCGAATTATTATTTGCAGGGACCGAAAATATATGCTACTCTAATAAAAATCAGTGCCGGCTCGCGATTAGTCGATTTTAATTTTGTCTCTTACCTGAATAGCCGGTAGCATCATTTAAACACAGTGCGGTTTATGATCAATTAACCTTTCTATATCGGGCAACGGCGCACCGGGTTGGAGCGGTTTTAATATTAGCTTCTTTCAGGAGATCAACACCGATGCAGGTAAAATTAGGTTGCGAGATGGTGTATCAAACGGCCCACGATACTCCTCTGGTTCTGCTGATACGGCCCCGCCCCCAATATAAGCATAAACTCTTACAGGAAACCACCCGAATTACCCCAGAAGTACCTCTGCACGAGTTTGTGGATGGCTTTGGAAATCATCTCTGGCGGCTTACCGCTCCCGCCGGTCAACTCCGACTTCACTACGATGCTCTGGCCGAAGTTATTCCAGAACCCGACCCGGTCCTGATGTATTTACCGGGAGTGCTGGTTCAGAACTTACCTGATGAGACGTTACCTTTTTTACTGCCCAGCCGCCATTGCCCTTCAGATTTGGTCCTCAATGATGCCTGGAATTTATTTGGGCAGACTATGAATGGCTGGCCCCGCGTCCAGGCGATTTGTGATTGGCTGCATTCAAATGTAGCCTATGCCAAAGGCAGCAATTCCAGCACGACCGGGTATGATGCCTACCAGGCCCGTAAAGGGGTTTGCCGGGACTTTGCCCACCTGGGGGTGATGTTCTGCCGGGCTATGAGCATCCCGGCCCGTTATGTATGTGGCTATTTACCGGATATTGGCATAGACCCGGACCCTA
>JAYSYV010000252.1:0-2148 GCA_043727245.1 Chloroflexota bacterium
AATATAAGACTAACCAACACTAAAAAAGTTACACCTGAAATTGTTCGTTTTTGCATTCTCAACCTCATTCTTTAGACACATCCCAGGCTTTACCATCTCTTTTAACTCGAAAGTAGAAACAGCCGGGATAGGAACCCCCTTCAAAGTAGTTTTAGAAATTATTTTACCGGGTAAGGAGCAGTTTCCTGCAAGATGGATGTTTCTTCTTGCAGGAAACCCTTTATTTTGCGGTTTGTATTACAGAACAGTAGTTATTTCACTACTGGAGATGGACCGATAAAAGCAGATTGAGGGGTTTCCCGTTTATCCCTGATCCGCCCATTAACTACTACGAAGATTGCGCCTAGCAGCAGCAAAAGCTGGGGAATGGCCGTTTCCCAGGTCGGGTAAAGACCAAAAAAACCGTTTTCGGGTAGATAACTGGAAGGCGTTGCCGGGATTATTTTACCTACCTGTAAAGCATGGAGGCCCACTCCTACGAACTTGAAGCATAGATAAAAAACCAAAATACTGGCAATCAGGAAGAATGGCCCTATCGGGATTTTCAAACCGGCTACCACCAAAAAGAAACCAATTATCACCAGCGCCACCGTCCCGATAGCTAATCCAATTAGCAGGTCACTCAGACTGATGCCGGAACCCATTCCCAGGAAGAAGAGTACACTTTCAGCGCCTTCTCGGAAGATTGCCAGGAACGAAAGGAAAGCCAATCCAAACAGGCTGCCTTTTGCCAGGGCGGCGGTGCTCTTTTGTTTGATGTAACGGTTCCACGAAACGGCGCTTGATTTGCTATGCATCCAGTAGCTGATATAGATAAGCATGACCGCGGCTACCAGACCGGTAATTCCTTCAATTACCTCCCGGTTGCTGGCATTAATTGCGCTGCTGAATACGACTTGAATAATTATCCCTAACACAATACTGAGAGCCAGACCGGCACCAACCCCGCTCCAGATCCAGGGCTGTTTTTCGCTATTGCCTGATTTCTTAAGGAAGGTCAATAGGGCAACTACCACCAGTAAGGCTTCCAGCCCTTCTCTAAGGAGGATAATGGTGGCATCAAAGACTCCATAACGGCTGGCTTGCTTGTATGGTTCGAGCCTGGTGATCATACGGTCCAGGACCGCTTTACCTTCAGAGGATTTCTGAGAAAGCAGGTTAAAGGCCAGGGCCATATCGTTTTCGGTCTGGCGGTAATCCTCGGCTGAGCGTGTTTTAACCTGGCCTTCTACATCCAGCCAATCGTTCTGAAACTTGCTGACCGAAGCTGCGGCAGCCGCATAATCACCTTTTGCCTGAGCGGTGCGGGCAGTTTCCAATAATCCAAGGACCGAGTCAATAGTGGTGGTAGTAGTAGTGCTACTTGAGGGGTTAACAGCGGCGGTAGGTACGGCGGCCCTGGTTGCACCAGGCCCGGAAGCTGCCGAGGTGGCCGGTGGCACGGTGGTACTTGAGCCTCCAGTTGTTGAACCGGCAGTAGAGCTGCTACCTGCGGGAAGACCTTTAATAAAGGCCTGCTGCTCCCTGTCCAGCGCTTCCAGGGTTGTTACTATCTGACTGGCCTCGGGGGAAGTCTTGGAAAAGGCAATATTTACATCGCTCATCTTCTGCTCGATAGCGCGGTAAGCCTCTTTAGACTGGGTTTTCACACTATCCTCGACATCAAACCACGCATTATCGTATTTCTTGTAAGCGGTTCTAGCGCTCTCAATATCACCTGACCTGGCCGTCGTTAGAGCAACCTGAATATCAGTGTTAATTTTGGCTAAATTATCTTCAGCACCGGCGGCATGGGCTAAAGGAACCTGGCCTATCAGCAAAGCCCCAAGAAATAAAATAAGTGAAACTAAAACAAAAGAAAATTTGAGGCGTTGAAGTATAGCTTCGTTTCCACTACTTAAAGTATTTACCATCCCTAAAACCCTTCCTGAGTTTGTGTGCTAATTGTGAATTCTTTTCTTACCGGTTATCTGATTACCTTAAATATCCGAAAAACCCTTTATAGCCAAGTTGTTGTTCAAAACTTCACTTCAGCTATGGATGCCATTGAGAAACAGTTGCCGATTACGGTATATTTTCTTAAATATCAATGCAATGTTTTTTATTAGGGTATACTAACATATACATTTTGTCAACATCATGTATATC
>JAYSYV010000253.1:0-2147 GCA_043727245.1 Chloroflexota bacterium
CTCTACCCCTGTTTCAGCCGGTCCAACTGGCTGTTCCTGCGCGGGGGTAAGGACTTCCGGCTGCGCCACCGGCATAGCCTCCGTAAGCTGATTTTCGAGGGCAATGTCATTTGCAGCAACGGTTGCCGGGCTTTCGGCTGGCGCAGCCGGGCTAAACAGCCAGTGTGAGGCAATGTTTGGCGAAATATATTCCGAGGTAGCTAGCGTAACCGGGTTGATTAGAATTGGCTCCGCTGCCTCCACGGTTAAACTTTCAGTTGAAGCAGGCTGCACCATCTGAGGCGGCGCTTCATTTTCGACTACAGGCGCAGCCAGGGCCGGTTTTATAACTCTTGGCGGGGCAGCCGACCAGAGTTTATTGGTGGTGCGGTCTTGCGGTAAGGCGGGAGGCGTTTCTACAGGTTCAGGCTGGCGAACCGGCGGAATAATTAGCGGTGTAGGTGCAGATGGCGCGTACATAACCGGCTCAATTGGTTCAGCCTTCTTTTTATTTTTACGACCAAATAGACCGGAGCGCGGTTTAGGTTCTTCCCTGTTAATTTCGGGCGCTGGCGGCGGCATCGTCGGCCCGGTCCAGTCAGTTGGTGGGGCTGGTTCCTGGCTAACCGGAGCGGCTTCTATTACCGGCGGCACTTCATGGGTAGGGCTGTGCGACGCTACAGGCGCGACTTTGAGCTGGCTGCTATTGTCCGGCGGGGGTGTAGCGGGTATAAATGCAGCAGGCTGGTTAACCGGCGAGGATGGGTTTGGCTGTATGATCACAAGGTCAAACTGAGTCCAGCTAATTGCTTCCGGCTGCGCGGTTGGGACCGCTTTAACCCCAATTAAATAGCGGCCCGGTACAGCGTCACCCGGCACTTCGATCTTTATACTGACCGCTTCGCTCCAGTTAGGCGACAGATTCAGGGTAGGCGGGTTTATACTCAACCATTGTGGCGGCAGCCCTTCCAGGTCCACGCTGAAAGTTTGCTGGATGGAGGTTAAATTCAGGAGATGTACGATTTGTTCGCCGGGCTGTCCGCATAGGATGTACAGTTGTCCAAAACCCAGGTCAATTTGCAACCGGGGATACTCACCACCTGGCACTAAAGGTGCGACCAGATCTGGAGCCACTGCATCCAAAGCCTGGGCCGGGTGCAGGTGGCCCGAAGGGGTCGGGTGGTCTGGCAGGTGATTAGGGGTCGAGGCGATAACCGGTTCGGCCTGGGCTGTGCCAACTATAAGTTCAAAGGTGATACTGGCCCTGACGTTTTCCTGGGTGTGGGAACTGGCGCTAATTTCTAAGATGTATTTTCCGTCCGGGGTTTGGGCCGGAACTACCACCTTCAAATTTATAATATCGCTCCAGTTGGGGAAAAGATTGGCACTCTCTTTATCAAAAGAAGCCCAGTCCGAAGCTACGCCCGAAACCGCCAGGAAAAAGAAATCCGGCAGTGGCGTTAAATTCACCAATGTAATAGGCTGTTCGGTTGTGGAATCGGCTATTACGCGGACGGAAGACTCTTTAAGATGTATTTCGATCCGCGCAATATCAATTCCTGCAATATCCGTCATGTTACCCTCGGATTGGCTCCCGTATTACTTACCTTTGCTTTACAAATCTACTTATAAATTCAAAGGCTAATTAATGGAAAACCAGGCACACAAAAATAACCCCTGGTAAGATTTGGTCTGGAAAACAACCCTGTAATTTATATTTGAGCCTAACGTTATTTAACAACATTGATTAACTTCATTCAAACAAATATACGTGATTATGGGTCCGAGACCGACACAATAGTGGACAGTCATTTCACAGCCGATAGAAACCACTTCTTTGCAAAAGTAAGGCCGCTCTCTATCTCTGCTTAATTTAGACTTAATTATATCTGTTACTTCTATTATGCGCAAGACTTTCATTCATCAATTATTAAACGGATATTAATTAAAATACATAGGTTAAAGGTCTGAAAACAAACCTTGAAAGCCGAAACCAATTCTAATTCGGCTAAGTTTAAACTTTTGTGAGGAGCTAATACGGTTTATTGAAAAAATTTAAACATCCGTAATAATAAATTTCTCCGCCGCAAGCAGCGGAGTATTTTAAGCGGATTACTCTCACAAGGATACGCCGCAAGCAGCGGGGAATTCAACCCTGAGAGATTAAA
>JAYSYV010000254.1:0-2144 GCA_043727245.1 Chloroflexota bacterium
GACATTATAGCGGTCTGGCGGCCTGGTCCCAGAAGGAAGTGGGCGAAGAGATCACCCGGCCGGTACTTGAACTGTTCTACCTCCATGTAGCCATCCATATTAAGTTGGCCCAGACGGTCAGTTACCACGAAAGCCCGGCTTTCGATTTGCTTGGTAACGGGCAGTTTCCGATTACCCTGGCTCCTTTTCCGGTTGCCATAGCTTGTACTACTACCACTGTTACCATTCTTGTCATTTTCTTCGTAAATTTCAACCTGCCCCATTTTTAACCAGATGCTCTGGATATGGGAGAGGGCTCTTAACATCTCCAGACGCTGCTCCTGCTTATAACCACCCCGTCTACCCGAGCCGCTCTGGTTTTTCTTGAGGCCCCGCATTTCCAAAAACTCATCTATATGAGCTATCGCGGCGTCCTCGGGTTTTTTTGCCTGCTCCAACCAGAAATGGCAGAGTAGATCAAGGGCGTCCGCGTCAAGGTCAGAGAGTTCCTCCCGCTGCTTCCACATTACCTGGACCCAGCGTTCGGTTTCTTTAGGAGGCAGTAACGGTTCGTTTTCAATAACGGGCGGCACCAGCTGAGCGTGGCCGCTGGCCCCGCCTTTACTGAGTCGGGCCGTAGGCCAGGGACTATCTTCACTGGTTTTGAAAGTATTTAAGGCCAGTGCTTCACGGGTAGCCTGGTAAAAAGCGGCACTTAGCACCTGAAGAATTTCGCTGGTAGGGCCGGTCTGAGGCAGCAGCTTTTTAGTTTTCCCAGCTACCGAACCGCCGGTAGTAGCGGTTCCTAATAGCTCCTGGTTGTCCAACAGGATTGAAACCAGTTTTTCTATGACCGCTTCGCGGTCCTGAGGCAAACCCTGCTCCAGGCTGTTATGAGGACTATCTAGAGTTTCACCACTGCTTTCCACCGGCAGGTACACTTCCACCTCCGGGTGGTTATTATAAGGACTTAAATCACTCCGTGGTGGTTGTAGATTGGGGAGGTTAATTTCATTTGGTTTAATATCGTTAGTAGTATTCTCTTCGCTATTGCCTGCACGGGCTTCCAGAGTTTTTCTCACATCTGTAAAAAGATCCTGGGTGAACTTTACTCTCTCAGTTTCGTGTTGTTGATTTTCCTCTTCTAAATCCGCGTCCAGAAAAATATGCAAAAGTCCCTTTTTGAGCTTTTCCCTGAACTGCGGTCCCTCCGGCTGATTGCCTGGTTGTTCCTCAGTCAGCAGGCGTGTAAGTTGATCCAGCTTAGTAAATAAATTGTCCAGAACCAGTTGCTGTGGCTGTGACTGCGCCCCGGTTGTCTCTTTACGGGATTGGGACGCTATTAGGCCGGATGGCTCGTCCTTTATCAAAAGGTCAATCAAATTAGAAGAACCACCGCTTACTGGGCGGTTTAACTCTCCTCTTACCTTTTTACTTTTGGCTTTTGTCTTTGTCGCCATACCACTATTTTCTTCAGCAACCGGTTCTTGTGGCACTTTGTTTTCCTTCACTTTAGCCATAAAAGTTTGCCTGTTTCTTGAGTCTTTACAAACTGTAAATCTATTCAGCTTTAGTCAGGAGCAATTATCTTTTGGTGTAGTTATGTCAACTAACCTTTGTATTTTGTATTGTCGGATAAACTTTGCCTTAATACCGGCTGTATATGAGATACAAAAGTGATAGATAGCATAGCTACTTATCTGCCGACCCCCGCCACTCTTCCAGAAATTTCAAAACAGTTGCATACTGGTCTGCCCTAATATTCTTATAGCTGCTTACCCCAAACTTCCTGTAAATCTCAGAGAAGACCGCCTGGTAATGGTTTTTTGAACTATCTTTACTTTTGAGATATTCGGCCAGGGCTTTGACCGCCAGGGAGACCTCGGTTGCCTGTTCTTCCGTTATTAAGCTGGCCGGGGTTAACTTCTTTTCGATACCGGTTACCCGCCGGTCCAGCGCCTTGAAGGCCAGGGCGGCCTGATCCAGCCTGGAAGTAAGGCGTTTTTCCATTTCCATTTGTTGTTCGGCCATCTGAACGATTGCCATCCCCATATCTCTTATTTGAGCAAGCGCTACATTTGTAACCGGAGCGGGCGTAAAGTGTTCCGCGAAGTTAAAGGTTTCAGCCTGAAAATACTGGGCCAGGGCTTTGTAACATTCTTTCT
>JAYSYV010000255.1:0-2142 GCA_043727245.1 Chloroflexota bacterium
CAAAGCGAGCAGGTTGCCTTGCTCATTATTAAATAAAACTTTAGGGACACCGGCTATACCGCCCGCTCGCCCGGCATGTACGTCTGCGAGGGCGGAAGCTTCTTTATGCAAGGCCGCCATCGCTTCCGGGGTACGGGCCATCTTTACTGCCAGTTTCGGCCAAATTTCGTTTTCGTTGAATACCAATCCCACTACTTTGCTAATAGTGCGCGGACCAAGCGTCAACAGCAGCCAGGACAACTGGCCTGCCTGACCTTCAAAACCCCACTCAGTCCATTTAAGGTGCAGCATTTCGGTTATAGCCGGGCTGTTTACCGGGCCGGGATAATGCGCAGCATCTTCTGCGGGGGCTTCCACGCTTGTGGTCGTTGAGAGGGAGCCTCCCGGTTTAAGAGCAATAGCGCAGACCGGCCGGACAAACCCGAAGCGGACACCGCTAATCCAGGCAAATTTGAGGACCGCCCGCAGGCTGCGCTGGATGCGGGAGCTGGCTAAAGGGCGGGTTGCCAGAAAATAGCGCAACGCACCGGGAGCCTCTAAAGGTAGCCAGAACAGGGCCGGCCTGTAATCGGGCCAGGGCCAGGGCCAATAGAGCCGGATGTCTTGAAATCCGGCGGCGGTTAATCTCTGCCGCACCCGGCTTATTCCACCGGCCTGCGGTAAATACCATTCGGTATAACACGCACCACCCGGTCTGAGGTTAGCTATTGCATTTTCCAGGATAGTTTTACCTGGGTTGATCGCTACTGCCAGGTCGCAATCTTCGATAGGTTCCCGACCAGGCTCTACGGTTGTTTCCGATACGAATTCTACGGACTGAGCTATTAAGCCCTTACTAAAGCAGATACTTTTTGGCGGCAAGGGGTTGGGCATTAAGAAGCGCCAGTCAACTCTTCTTAAGAGACGGTTACGGATTGCTTCAGGCACATTGCTCTGGCCGCTCATACCGTTCCTTTATGCGGAGCCAGTAATTCATTATAAATTTGGACCGTTTTTCGAACCATGGCCTGCGCCGAAAACTCTTTATAAACCCGTTTTTTACCGGATTGGCCGAATTGCCGGGCCAGTTCAGGCTCGGCCAGCAACCGGCGGATTGCTCCGGCCAGAGCCGCTGCGTCGCCCGGCGGGACCAGTAAGCCTGTCTCTTCTTGAATAACAGCCTCATCTGTACCGCCTATTTTTGTAGCAATGACCGGCTTGCCTGCCGCCATGGCTTCTAAAATAGAAAGCGGTAATCCTTCAAATAGAGAAGGTAGCACAAATAAGTCGCACCCGGCCAGCAAGTCTGGAATATCCCGGCGGAAGCCCAAAAATATAACCCGCCCACCCAGGTTTGAGTTTTTCACCTGCTTCTCAAGTTTTGGCCGCTCCGGGCCTTCACCGGCTATTATAAAGATAGCCTCAGGTACAAGTGCGACCGCTTCAAGCAAATAGTCAAGCCCTTTCTGAGGATTGAGCCGGGCGTTAGTCAGGACTAGCGGCTGGCCTGACGACCGGCAGTTTAGAGCCGCAGACAAAATAGCCGGGTTTCGGGTTGGGCAGGTAAAAGGTTCAAGTAATATCCCGTTATGAACTACTCTAATTTTACCTTCGGGTACATTAAAAGTCTGGTGCAATTGCCGGCCCACATCCTGGGAAACAGCGATATACTTTCCAATCCTGCCAATAATAAACCGCTGTTGCAGCCGGGTGAACCACCGGTATACTATCACGGGGAAAAGTTGCTGGGTAGCAACGATGGCCGGTATTCGGGCCACTATAGCGGCCGCCAGACCAAATTTGCAGGACAGGCTCCAGGTTAAATGAGCATGAAAGACCGCCGGGCGTATCGCTCGCAAAGACCTGACAAAGCGAGGTATCTGGCTGACTCCCCGCCAGGTCAAAGGCATGGCCGGGAGTTCACGCAAACTTATATCTAATTTACGGGCGCCTTCCAGCAGCGGCTCCAATTTAGGAGCGGCATGATAAAAGAGAATAGGGTTCCAATCCTGCCGGTCTAGACCGGCTAACAAATGTAGTAAAGCCTGCTCGGCTCCTCCAAATTCCGAACTATCCGTGTAATAAACTATACCTTTTGCCAAATTTTTATATCTCCGGTCTAGTCAGGGATTAGAGACATTTGAGGAGCTTTTAGCGTTTTGA
>JAYSYV010000256.1:0-2131 GCA_043727245.1 Chloroflexota bacterium
TAGGACTTTAAGCAAGAAAATATTCGCTTCCCATACAATATACTGTACTAAACCTACAAAAGTCTTATACATATAGGAATTTATTTATCTAAACGTCAAGTAAATATACCGCTTAAATATTAAAAACTTCAGGTAATTCGCAATGACTACAAACCAACTTCATGTAGGCCAGGGAGCCTATCTTTTTAATCCCCTCAAGCAGTCTGGCACTCGTTTGCTGACCCAGACGCAACCTACTATTTTTGTAGACCGGGACGGGGTAATCAATCAGAACCGGACAGACCACGTACTAGCCTGGAAAGATTTTCAATTTATAGATGATTCGATCAAAGCCCTGGCTCTTTTACACCAGGCCGGTTATCAAATCATTGTCGTAACCAACCAGGCCGCTATTGCGCGAGGTTTATTAAGCGTTCAGGATTTGGACTATATACATCAACAGATGATGGATGCTATCGAAACAGGCGGAGGTAAGGTGAAATCTGTACTCTATTGCACTCATCTGCCCAATGCCGATTGCGACTGCCGTAAACCCAGGCCCGGTCTTTTATTACAGGCCGCCGCGTCTTTTAAGGTAGATCTTCCCAACACCTGGATGATTGGCGATCATAACACCGATATGCAGGCTGCTCTCGCCGCCGGTTGCAAACCTTTATTGGTGCTGACCGGCCGCGGCCAGGCGGCCTATAAAAACTGGATGTTAAACCAACAGCCTATCTACGATACCGCTGCCTACCAGGCTACCGAGTCGCTTACGGTCAAAGCCAATTTGCTGGAAGCAGCCCAATTCGTTCTTTCTAACAAATGAGTCCTGGTCTAGTCCAATTAAGCCAGGATAACACCAGGAAAAAGAGAAAACTCCTGCTTAAACCGGGCCGGGTAGCTCCGGCCCAACCGCCAATCTAAATCCAACCGCCCCACTCCCAAATGTATCAATATATGTTATGATTAATAGAGTACTTTTAAGCTTCAGAACCAGGCGATATAACCCTTCATTCCAGGGGGCTAAATTCAGGTAGTATCCGGGTTAAGACACCTTTCAAACTGACCTGCCAGGTTTTACAGTCAGAATTACGGGTAAATAGTTACAGCTTGAAGAAATCATGAAGGCTACTTCTACACTCAGCCCTATTGCAACGGACAACCTGAAATCCAGGTTGGCAGCCTTTCTTAATAAACCCTATAGCAAAGCTCTCTTATTTTACATACTTGGAACTCTGCTGGCCTTACTGCCCGTAACTTCGGATGGTTGGTCGGCGGCTTTAAGGCGGCTGCTGTTAGTAAGCATCTCCGTGCTGCTCTATTTTGTGATTGCTTTTTTGTTTAACCGCCCGGCCCGGTTAAACTGGCTGGCCGTCGCAATAGTGAGCGGTACTGCCCTGGTCGCGGTCCTGGGTACGGCCCAGGTTAATACCACTTCGCTGCGCTTAACCGGCCTGAACTACCAGGCTTACTCCTTCCTTCACAGCCTTTTACCCTTCAGTAATTTGCCAACGGTCCATCAGAATGTACTGGGCGGCTTCCTGGTGGCTTTTTTACCGTTGGCAGTAGGTTTACTTTTGTGGGACCGGCGCTGGTGGATACGAGTGTACAGCTTGCTGTGCGCCCTCTTAATAATCGGTGCAATCCTGATAACCGCTTCAAGGAGCGCCCAGTTAGGGCTGGTAGCCCTGACTTTTGTCTTCGCGCTCTTTCTAACTGCCTGGTATCCCCGGTTGAGGATAGGACTTGGCCTGGTTTCAGGGCTTATTGTGGTAGCAGGCGGCATTTTCTTACTTATAAACGGCCTTTCTACTCTTGAAAACGGCACCAGCCGGATAGAAGTCTGGCGAACTACCCTCAGTATGACCGCAGATTACCCGCTTACGGGGGCCGGTCTGGACCAATTTGGAAAACACTTCCCCGATTATGCCACCCCTTTCATGGCCGGCACCAGCCAGCCGCACGCCCACAATATCTTCTTGCAAAGCCTGGTAGAATTTGGCCTGGCCGGATTTATTTCCATCTTACTGAGCCTGCTAACTACCGGGCGGCTGCTAATGTCCTACAACAAACTAAAATTCGTGCCTCCATTCAGCCGCCCGGTTATCGCCGGGGCGCTGGGCGGTATGGTGGCGATTTTTGTCAGCGG
>JAYSYV010000257.1:0-2131 GCA_043727245.1 Chloroflexota bacterium
GTATCGTCCAGGCGATTTATCAGGTAGGTCAGGCGAGCGCCCGGTCCCAGGATGTATTCGGCCTGTTGGAGCCGGGTCACTCGGTCACGCTGCGTGTTCAAATGCTCATAGATAAGCGGGTAAGAGTGGAATTGCGGGCTGGCGGAATAGCGAGCGCTAGCATCTAAAGCGCGTAAGTACTGGCCCTGGATTTCGGTAAGCCGGGCCGGGGTGGCGACAAAAGCCATATTTTCCAGTTCGGTCAGGCGGTTGTCGGCCTGGTGCAAGGCTACCTGAGCTTTCTGGTCGGGGTTGAGTTCGACAAATTCGCCTAAATATTCCCAGCCCAACCTGGCCCGGTAAAGCAGATCACCCGGCCCGGACTCGGCTACCCCTAAAGCCAGAAAGAAAACCAGCATCAAACCCATCAAGAGGCCACCGAGAGCCTGGCCCGGTCTGCTAATGAAAAACCGGTGCAACCAGGCCAGCCAGGGATAGAGTGGGGGAACTACCGGGCGTGGTTGGGCCGGGGCTGCCAGTTGAGGCGTAGTTTCAAGCCGAGTTTGAAGGGCTTGCCAACCGGCTGCCAGGTCCAGCGGCTTAAAGGACCGTTCCGAAATAAGAGGCGGGTTCGAGGCCAAATTTACCTGTAAGGCCAGACTGACTGCCGGATAAACTGCCTCCCAGGCTTCTCCGTATATCTGGGGGCCTTTTTCCAGGGTAAGGTCGCCGCGTTCGATTAAGTCGAGCGCCTGGGCGACCAGTTCAGAGGCCTGTTTTGTCAAAATTCATCTCCTCGGACCCCGCTCCCATTATCCGGCGCAAACTTTCCAGGGCGCGAAACTGGAGCGCCCGGATGGCTCCTTCCGATTTACGCATTGACCTGGCGACTTCGGCATGACTCCAATTTTCCACGAAACGATAATAAATAACTTGTTGCTGCTCGTCATTCAACTGCTCGAAAGCCTTTACCAGCGTTTCATTCTCAGATTGCCGCAAAGCGGACCGGAGCGGGTCGGAACCCGTAGATAGGTCGGCCACCTGCTCAACCAGCGTTTCCCCACTGGCCTCAAGGTTGCCACGTACCCGGTTCTGGCGGTTGTAATTCAGAAGCAAGTTCCGGGCGATAGCGTAGAGCCAGACCAGGAAAGGAATTTCAGCCTGCCGGTAACGCCGGATAGCCTGCCAGGCATTCAGGAAAACCTGGGCCGTCAAGTCCTGGGCCTCGCTATCCTGTCGGACCCGGTAAAAGAAATAGCGATAGATATTCCCGACATAGAGCCGGTAAAGTTCCCCGAAGGCGGCAACTCCCCCTTTGACCGAAGCCTGAATCAGCAAACCAAGCTCGGTCGGAGATTTCGCTCCGTCCTCAAGAACCGGATTAGAGGAAGGTTCAATTGGTGGTTCCTGGCTCTGGTGGCCCCTGGTCAAGCTATACCTCTGGCTGAAACTAAATTCGTTAAAAGTTAAACGTGGGTACAAAGGACCATTTTACCAGAAGCTATGCCAATTTTAATAGTTAGTTTTTAGAACGGCTGACTTGTTTTCAGGTTTAACGTTTTCCGTTCTATGTTCAAGGTTTTACAAATTGACCCATCCCCGGCGCACACAAACCATCAAAGCCTGGGTACGGTCTTCCACCGCCAGCTTCTTAAAGATATTGTTCAGGTGGTTTTTAAGGGTATGGCTGCTGATGCAAAGGGTCTGGGCGACCTCCTTATTGGTACTGCCCTGCCCGATAATCCCCAGGATTTGCAATTCACGCGGGCTTAGAGGCAATTTGCCGGTCGGTCTGGTAATTTCCAGAGGCGGTTTTAAGGGTTTAGCCGGTTTGGAAGTAAAGTCAGAGCCTGCCAATTCTTTATATTTCGGTGAGTCGGGCTTTTCACAAAACCGAATACCCGGTAAAGGGCGACGACCATACACGGCCAGTTCAACCAGACCTCTAAAATAAAAGTTATCTATTTCCTTATCAGCCAGGATAGCCCCTAGCGCCTGAAGTTGGGCTACCTGACCTTTGGTTTCGCCGTTCAAGACAATTACCGGGATTGCCGCTTTAGCTCGCTGCTGGACGGCCTTGACCAGAGGCAAAGTTTCGCCGGGTCGGGTCGGGTCGAAAATGAGCAGACTTAAAGGTATCCGGCTAACCAGG
>JAYSYV010000258.1:0-2130 GCA_043727245.1 Chloroflexota bacterium
TAGAAAATTAGCTGGGAATTGTCGTTAATTGACGGTGTAGAGTACAATAAGTTTATTGTGGTGTACAAACATTTCACTATAGGGTAACGAGGAGATTCCATCATGGCAGCCACTGACGAGGGAACCGGGCGTAAAGTGCTGGTTATAGATGATGAGCCGGGTATCATCGAAATTATCGAAACGAACCTGGAAGGGGATGGCTTTGAAGTGATTTCGGCCTCTAATGGCAAAGAGGGGCTGGAAAAGATTAAAAATGAAGCGCCGGAACTGGTCGTGCTGGACGTGATGATGCCGGAAATGGACGGCTGGGAAGTCCTGCGTAGCATCGAACAAGACCCGAATACAGCCGGTCTGCCGGTAATTATGCTCACCGCTAAAGCCGCCGACGAGGATTATATTCACGGCCTGGAAGAAGGCGCGGTCGAATATATCACGAAACCTTTCTTGCCCCTGGAACTGGCTAACCGGATTAAAATAACTTTGATGGTACTGAATCCACGAATGCGAGATGAACGGCGCAAGAATTTGATTAACAAGCGCAAACGCCTGATGGAGCAATAATTTCGCTAAACATTAAACGTGCGGATACTCCAAAAAGCGGTTTTATTACCCCAGTAACCGGTGAGTTTGTTCCCAATTTACGTGCTACGTTTAACGTTTTCCGTTTAGCGATATAAGCAATGATAACCTGTAGCAACCCCGCCTGCCAATCTCAAAACCCCGATGGGTCGCATTATTGTGGAAAATGCGGCACACATTTACCGCTACCAAATAGCGGCCCACACCGGGAAGCCACCCAGTTTTGCCGCGCCTGTGGCACTCGCCGCGAACGCTTCCCCAACGACCGCCGGATGTGTACGGTCCTCTTTGCCGATGTTCATGGCTTTACGGCCATGAGCGAAATCCTCAACGATGTCGAAAAAATAACCCAGGTGATGAACGGGGTCTTTACCCGCCTGACCGAGAAAATTGTGGACCTGGGCGGCAGCATAGACAAGTATGCCGGGGACAATATCATGGCCCGCTTTGGCGCTCCCGAAGCCCACGAAGACGACCCGGAGCGGGCGGTGCGGGCTTCTCTTGAAATGCAATCCGAACTCCGCAAGATTTCAAGCGAGTTACAGGGCAGCTACGGTTTCGGGCTGGATATGCGGATTGGCCTGAATACCGGCGAGGTCAACGCAGCCGAGGTCGGCGGAGAAGTGCGCGGCATCAGTTACAAAACCTACACCGTCATGGGGGATATAGTCAACCTGGCCTCGCGGCTGGAACACGAATCGCGGGTTGGGCATGTGCTGGTGGGCGAACTAACCTACAAACTTTCGACCCACGCCTTTGATTTCATTGACCTGGGCTTCAAACAAATCCGGGGCAAACGCGAGCCGGTACACTGTTACGAGGTAATCGGACCCAAGCGGGAGCGTGAGAAACGCCGGGGGTTGGCCGGACGCGATTTGCCGCTGGTCGGGCGCGACCAGGAATTGTATATCCTGTGGGAACGGCTTCAAAGCGTCTTGCAGGGCCGCGACCAGGTAGTGTCGGTAGTAGGTGAGGCCGGAGTGGGCAAGTCGGCCCTGCTGCGCGAGTTCGAGCGCCGGATTAAAGCCTACGACCCCGACATCTGGTATCTGGACGGGGCGGCTTTCTCTTATTCGTCAGGCCAATATTTCAGCCTGGTCCGAAACCTTCTCTTTAAATACTGCAAAATCAGCGACAACGAAGAAGAAGCCGGGATTCGCCAGAAGTTGCTGGCAGCCATCCGGGAACTGATAGACGAGTCGAATGACCCGGAGGCAACCGAGTTTGGCGAATATGCCGCGTTGCTGGGCCAGGTGGCCGGGCTAGTCATGCCTAACCGCTTTATTGATGGACTTGACCCCCAGAAGCGCAACACTTTACTGGTTGAAGCCATCACCGATTTTATCCTGAGCAAGGCCGATAAAAATCCGCTGGTGCTGGTCCTGGATGACCTGCACTGGGTGGATAGCAACAGTCTGAAAGTGGTTGACCGGATTATCACCAGAGTACTTACCGCTAACAACGGCCTGGCAGTCTTCTTGCTGCTCTTGCACCGGCCCGATTTCAGTCACACCTGGCCGGTAGCGCAGACTGGCGAGAGTTATGAATACA
>JAYSYV010000259.1:0-2128 GCA_043727245.1 Chloroflexota bacterium
TGCGCCGGACCCTGGTCAAGCCGGGCGATTTTGTGCCGTCCGGGACGCTCTTGATGGAACTCGATACGACTTCCCTTGAAAGACAGCTATCCCAGGCCCAGGCCCAACGCGAAATCGCCCGGTTCAATCTTAGCGCCCAGGTTGAAAAGTCCCAGACCAACCCCAATGCTGTACCTGCTTCCCCTTCCGAGCTGTATTCGCTGGCCCGCCAATCCGAACTGGCCGATACCCAACTGTCCCAGGCCCGTACCGCCCTGGAAAGCGCCCGCGTTTATGCTCCTTTCGATGGCACTATTTTGTCGGTAGATGTCAATGAAGGCGATTATGTCAACCCAGGTCAGGGAGTCGTTACTTTTGGCGACCTGAATCGGCTCCAGGTGCGGGCCAATATAGATGAACTGGACGTAGCAAACGTGGCTAGCGGTCAGGCTGTTTCGTTTAACCTGGATGCTTTTCCGGGCAAGAGTTTTGACGGGAAAATAAGCCTGGTATCGCCCAATCCGAGCCAACAGAGCGGCAGTACTGTTTACCCGGCTATCGTCAGTTTTACCCGACCCAGCGACCTATATCTGCGGCCCGGCATGGCCGCCAACCTCGTTATTACCAGCCTATCTCGCAACAATGTGTTATTAGTACCCAACCGGGCGCTAGAAACTATTGGCTTACGCAAGTATGTTACTCTGCTGCAACCGGATGGTTCATCCGAAAAAGTGCCGGTAGAAACCGGCCTCGCCAATCCCGACCAGACCGAAATTATCAGCGGCCTCAACGAAGGTGATAAAATAAGACTGCCTCGTTAAGTTAAGCTTAATCCCCCTGTACCTGTGTTGTAATAAAATTCTAATCTGTGTAACTCAATCTAAATAAGGTTTGATTACGTAATATGGGTGTTATCAAGAAATATCAAAGATTACTTTCGGGAAAACCAGGAATTAGTTTGGATAACATTGAACGGCAGTAAGCTAAAGGCTTTGCCTACGTTCGTCAGGCGCAAAAACTTGCAAGATACTAACATCCACACTACAATACCGTTTAATGAGCTTATGACCTTGACAAGCTCTGGAGCTTTGGACTGGAATACCACAACCCAATCCCCCCAGTACGGTAAAGTTGACGGTCAGATTAAACCGGAAAGTGTGGGAGTTTTAATGCAGGTTAGACCTGACAGCCAACCGCCTGAACAAAAGTATGAGCAAACCCTGGTAAGCCGGGTTCAAACCGGAGACTTTGCGGCGGTAGAAGAACTTTATGGTCGCTACAGCCGACAAGCTTTTGGTTTAGCACTCAAAATCCTCAACAGTAACGAAGCTGCCGAAGATGCTGTACAAGATGCCTTTTTGCGCTTCTGGAAGCAGCCCAAAAGCTTTGACTCTAGCCGAGGTCGTTTTTCGACCTGGCTCCTGAGTGTAGTCCACAACCTCTGTATTGATCAGATACGGCGCAAACGCAATAAAGCTGTATCAATTGACCAACAAGAGGCCCAGGAACACCTGAACTACATGGCAGACGAGCAAGTTGCCATCGAAGAAGAGGTCTGGTTGGGGATGCAGCGGACGGTTATCCGCAAAGCGATGAACGATTTACCCCTGGAACAACGTCGGGTGATTGAGTTAGCCTTTTTTAAGGGGCTGACCCACCAGGAAATTGCTCAGGAAACCAGCCAACCTTTGGGAACGGTTAAAAGCCGCATCCGCCAGGGTTTAATGAAACTTAAAGGGCTTGTAAAAGATATTGATTAGACTGGATTTATACAGCTCTTTATATTAGTGAGATACAGTAACGGGTTTTAAGAAGTACAGGGCGGTTAAATGCTGGTTCTTAGTCAGGAAATTACCTTGATGGAAATGGACAACGACACAATTCAAGAATTAATAGCTGGCTACGCAATAGGTGCGTTGGATGAAGCGGAATTAGTTCAAGTACAAGATCTGCTTCAAACCAACGAACAGGCCCGCGAATTATTGGCCGAATTTGAAGCGGTAACGATTGGGCTGGCTTTAAGTGTAGAGCCAGTTGAAATGCCTTCCGGTAGCCTGGAGAGGTTGCGGCAGAAAGCTGGAGTGGATTTAGCCAGTAAACCGGCTCCACAGCATACCGAAGCGCGACCCAGACTTGTTTCAATGGAAGG
>JAYSYV010000260.1:0-6631 GCA_043727245.1 Chloroflexota bacterium
CAGGCTAAGAAAAGTCGAAAGCCCTGATGTGGAAAGAGGAGCAGGAATGACTCAGGAAAATTTACTACCAGAAAATGATCGGTCGCGGCCACGCTACCAACCTCCCGCTGTCGGCAGCTTTCCAAGCGGAAGCGTGACCAGCCCATCCCAACCCGCCACTAGCCCGACCCGCCCGAACGATTGGCCCGCGCCGGACCCTAATCCAGGCACTTATGCGCCGCCCGTGACATCAGGTTCGACTTTCGACATGTCCGCACCGCCGGTTCCGCCCGCCGCTCCCTGGGAGGCTACTTCACAGCAGGGACCAAGAACGGATAACTTTTACCGCTACGAGCGCTATAGCAACACGCCTTATCAACCGCAGCCGCCCGACCCCCAGGCCGAAGCGTATCGGAAAGCTTCCAGCCGGGTCCGGGCCAGGATGGATTTCCAGAAGCACTTGCGGTCTTACATATTCGTCAATGCTTTGTTGTGGGGTATCGCTTTACTGACGATGAGTCCTAGCCATCCTTCTTTCTGGCCGGTCTGGATTACCGTTTTTTGGGGTATCGGGTTGTTTGCCCAGTACTGGCAGATTTCAGGCCGGGAAGATGAACAGCGCCGCCGCATGATTGAAGAAGAAATGCGCCGGAAACACCGATATTAATACTCTTAGCTACTTGCCGCCAACAGTTGATTGTCATCAACCGCTTTCATCAATAAAGGTTTACAAATCAATTATGGCTTTAATTACCCCGGCCTGCGGGTCAAATAAGCCCTTGAAGTTTTCGATCATGTGGTCAAAATCGGTGCGATGGGTAATATAGCTGGCTAAATTGATAGCGCCACTCTGCACCGCCTTTTTAACCGTACCGAAATCTTCCCTGGTAGAATTGCGGCTAGAGAAAAGGGTGAGTTCCCGGCGGTGAAACTCCGGGTCGGAGAAAGTAATGTCGCTCTTGACCAGCCCTACAAAGACCAACTTACCACCGTTAGCCGTGTAGTTAAATGATTCTATCATAGACCGTGCGCTGCCGGTAGCATCAAACACCACCGAGGGAAGTTCTCCATCTGTAATCTCCAGGAGAGCATCTAACGGTTTATCCAGGCCGTTAATGGTATTTTCGATATTGGCCCAGGTGCGGCTAAAATTTAAGCGGTCCTGGTTTATATCCATTACGCTAACTCGCGCCCCCTGGTAGCTAGCAAAAGCCATCACACTCAAACCGATTGGTCCAGCCCCAATAATTAAGACCTGTTCTTCCTTTTGCAGCCCGGCCCGCCTGACGGCATGCGCCCCAATGCTTAACGGTTCCAGAATTACCGACTGGTCCAGGCTAATCTCGGCGGTTGGAACCAAATGGTCGCAGGGAACCGTCAGTAGTTCAGTCATTCCACCGTCCATATGCACCCCTAGCACTTTAAGATTTGTGCAGCAGTTGGGCTTGCCAACGCGGCAGGCCCGACACTTCCCACATTCCAGGTAAGGAATTACCGCTATCTGGTCGCCCGGTTTAAGGTTGTAGGAATTTGGCCCTACCTCCTCTATAATCCCGGCCAGTTCGTGACCTAGCACCCTGGGATAGCTAAAAAACGGTTGATTACCTTTGAAAGCGTGCAAATCGGTGCCGCATATGCCAATCCGCCGGATGCGTACCAGCGCTTCACCCGCCCCTGGACTGGCTGGCGGTTTTATTTCTTGAAAACTAAGCTGGTCGGGTTGCTCACAAATAATACATTTCAAATTTTGCCATCTCCTTAACTTCCCAATCTACCACCGGTAGACGGTGTAGGCTACCTCCCCAAAGATAAAAGCCTGTTCGTGGAGGGTTAGATAGCCTTTAAGCCATTCCAGGTTTTGTTTATAACTAAACTTACGAGGGTACGGGGATAATCCGACCCCCATATTACTTTATACGCGCCTACCTTCTGGATAGCGAATCTAACCACCGCCCTGGCAGTCGGAAAAGGAAAACCTTCGGTCTTGTAAAAAGCGGTCAAGCCGCCGGTATCAAGATATACTTCCGGTTGCTTTGTCAGGGCTACCTGAGCCAATCAGCCCTGGTGGTGCGGCAGTCCCAGGTGCGAGATTACCATTTTAAACTCTGGGGAGAAACGGTGCAACACCTGTTCGACCTGGGAAATGGTGGAAGTACCGGGCGGCAACTTCAACGTCAGAGGAAAGTTATTCCCCTTAAGAAAGCCCAGATTATATCCAACCGGGGTCATCTAACCGGAAGCCGGGGTTCTTTTCAACCGCCCGGTAACTGAATAGCGCTCCCTGTAAGCCCAGCGTTTTAAGGGATGACAGGTATTTATCCGGTTCAATGGCGGGGTATCTAGCGGCAGCAGCAATCCATAGTGGACGGGAAGAAAGGCCGTGAACCCGCGTTATAAATAAAAACCAGTCGGAGCCAACTAATACTGGTTCCGGCTGGTTAAAAATTTCGGTTTGATATTTTTATTACCCGATACTTTTGTTACTATTGAAGGCGGTAAGCCATTTCGATAAAGTCCAACGCTTCCTCGTAGCGGCCAAGCTGGCGAAGTAATTGGCCCAGATCAAAATAAATCTCGCCCCGCAATTGTCGTTTAGGGTTGACACTTTCCTCGGCTCCGTTATCCTCCAACCGCTTCAAAGCTTCCTGGTAAAAGCCGATGGCTTCTTCAGGCCGTGATTGACTAGCCGTAATTTCGCCGGATGCCTGGAAGTAACGGGCGACCACTATTGCATCGGCGCACCCCTGGTTTTCCAGTGAACTTCTGGCCTGGTCGAGCCAGTCCTGAGCTTTAGGGGTATCTCCCAGGCGATTGCTGAGTAAACCCAACAAAGCTAAAACTTCAAGTTCGGTGCAAGGGGCGGTCTGCCGGATGAACTGATAGGCGGCCTGAGCGGCTTTCAAAGCAGCGTCATACTGGCGCGTCTGAAACAACAGCCGGGCGTAATCCAGGTAATAGCCGCTCTGGCGATTAGTTTCGGCTTCTTGCGCCCAGATTTGCTCGCTGCGCCCAAGCAGAAAAGCCCCCTGTTGTAGATTTACCGTTTCGGCCTGGTGGTAACTTGCCAGGGCTATCCCGGCCAACTGGGTCTCTTGTTCCTGGTCAATAAAAAGGTTCAAAGTGGCTGCGGCCTGGTCAGGTTGCTCCAGCACCAGATAACACTGAGCCGTTTGAAGCTGCAAACGACGCTGTAGATTGAGGTCGGTCAGGCCGGTACGGTTCAACCCGGACCGGAAACTGGTCAGGGCGTTGATATACTGGTGGCGGTTGAAATAAGCCAGACCATATTCAAGGTCCAACCGGGCGATAACATCGGGGTCAGTAACTGGACCGGCCGCTTCAAGCAAGCGAGTAGCTTCATCCAGCTCAGTGACAGCGCTATCGGTATTTTCTTGCCGGTTAAATAAAGCTCCCTGCCACAGGTGGTAACTGGCCTGGTCTGCCTCTGGCAAGCGCGAAAGATAGGGCTTTAGCTGGTCCAGAAGGTTGGTTGCCTCCGCGAAATCGCGTTTGCTCAGTGCAACGTTTACCTGAATCAAACCCTGACGTAACTGTAGTAGACGGCCTTGCTCCTGTTGCCAACCCTGAGAAAGTCCGACTATACCGGGAGCAGCCGGACGTAAGAAATAAGCGACCGATTTGTTCACTCTTTCGGCGATTTGCTGGAGAGTGGTTAGAGTCGGGCGAGTTTTGCCCAGTTCCATGGAAGAAAGGTAGGCGGAGGTAAACAGGTTACGACAAAGCGCCCGCTGGGTAATTTTTTGTTCCTGGCGGGCCCGGCGCAATCGCTCACCGAGCAGTTCTGGTTCAATCTCTTTTAATACCTGGCGATTCGCAATATCTTCAATGGTAAGAGGGACAGGGGGATATACAGCAGGTCTTCGTGGCATATTTCTTTCCAATCATCATAATTACAATATTAGTACAACCGTAGTAGCTATATTATACTCTATATGAGTTAGTATTTTCTATTTAGCAACTAGATTCTTACTAGAATCTAATAAAAAAATTGTATACTATATTAGAATGGTTGGAAAGTAGGAATTCCAGGAGGTTGAGAACACTATTATTTAAACTATTCGCTTCGTAGAAAATTTGTTGTAAAGGTCGGTAGACGAAAGGCGCAGTGGTGGGCCAACACCAATGAAAAGTAACTTTCCTGTTGCAACCTGGGGATTAGAAGCGACTATTTTCAGAGAAGACTGGCTACTGAACCCTGACTACTTTTATTTAAGCCAGACCGAAAATTAGAATTAAGAAGTAGCTCAGGCCGCCAAAAGCGACAAAAGCCAGCGCACCAGTCCCTAAAGCCCGCAAACCACGCTGCCGGATTACCACCAGGTCCACCATCAGGCCCATCGCCGACATCGCCATAACCATCAGAAAAATGCTTATCTGTAGAATTATGTTGGTTAAATCTTTCGATAACCAGCCGGTAGAATTTAGTACGCCCACCAGTATGAAGCCCAGGACAAACCAGGGTAGTGGTAATTTCTTCCAGTTTATAGCCGGTTTTCCGGCCCGTCCAGCCGCTCCACTGGCCTTTCCGGCCAGCACGAAAGCCAGGATTATTGCCACCGGGGCTAACAACATCACCCTTGTAAGTTTAACCACCATTGATAGGTCGGTGGCTACCGGGCCACCAGCCGGACCTGCCGCTACGACCTGGGCTATTTCGTGCAAGGTCGAGCCGGTAATGAGGCCGTAAAAGTGACCTTGCCAGCTAAATAGTGCAGCGCTTAAACTAAAGAAAAGAACGCCAATTGTCCCCAGCACACCGCAAATAGCCACGGCCAGGGAAATATCATCTTCGTCCACGTCTTTGGAAAGGGGAGCGATTGCGCCTACTGCCGAAGCGCCGCAAATAGACTGACCGACACTGATTAATAGACCCAGGCCCGGCTTGACACCCAGTTTGACGGCCAGCCAGGGAATAAAGAGCAGGCCAAAGGTAATTAGAATTAAATCCAGCAGTAATACTTGCAAACCGCTGCCCGTAACCAGGCTAAAATTCAAACGCACGCCGGTCAAAATGATGCCAAAGCGCAAGAGTTTCCGGGCCGAAAATTGGACTCCCCTCCGGTAAGTTACCGGCAAACCCAGCAGACTGCGCCAGGTTATACCCAGTAGCATGGCGACGGTAAGGCTGCCCATAACCGCCAGACCCGGCAAAGGAGCCAGCAAGATTGCGCCGAAACCTAAAAGGGCCGTCAGGGCCAGGCCAATGGCAAAAGCCCGGTTTTTATCGGAGAATTTACCGGCAAGTTTGGCTGGTCCAGCTATAGTGTTCATTGTAGGCGCTTTGTTGTAGGCATTTTGTCAGCCTGTTGCGGGTTTGGAATTAAAGTTATTTTATAAAAAAGCGGCTCTTTAATACGCACGAGTTGGTTATTCCTTTGCGGTCAGATTTTCCAGGGGCAAAATTACTATGCCATTATATCCTCCTTTTTAAGATTACTCCAATATATAAAGTTACTGATCGTAATAACTTTTAGTTATGTTTGCGACTCCAGTGGGATAGATTCTCAACTCTACCTGAAGGCTTCCCTTTTCCCAGGATTATTTGTTCGCCTATGGCATAATACTTGCTCTACCGTCAGGTGTTTGAGGATTGGTTATAGGGTGGTTGGCTAAAAGAAAGAAAGCATTAAATGACGCTACCGATTGAAAATCAAATGGGTTCTAACTGTCCGGTTGCTTCAGACTTATATAACGAAAAGAACCCGACCGAAGTTTTACCCGAACTGGGGTTAGTCTGTGTCACCAGTTCGGACGAAGTGCGCTTTCGGACGATTACTCGGACCCGTTATTTGAGTTTGGCGGATGAAGCCCGGTCAGCAGTATTACATGAACTTTACCGGGATAATTTGCGCCGGTTGTTAGGGGCGCTGACCTTTTGCACAGCCAATAATATCAAGCTCTACCGTATTTCTTCGGGCCTTTTTCCCATGAGCGACCTGGCCGGTCATGACACAGGCAGCCGGATTTTAGAAGAAATGCAGCCTGACATGGCCGAGTTCGGAAGCCGGGCGGCCCAGGCCGGTATACGGGTGGTTATGCACCCGGACCAGTTTGTAGTAATTAATTCGGCTTCGCCCCAGGTGGTCGAAAATAGCATCAAGACGCTGGAACATCATGCCCGGACCATGGACCTGCTTGGCTTACCGCGTTCGGCCTGGTCTTCCATGAATATTCACGGTGGCAAAGGGGGACGGGCTGCTGAACTAATCGAAGCCCTGGACCAACTGCCGGAGCCGGTCAAAAGTCGCATAGCCCTTGAAAATGACGAACATACTTATGGAGCCAGTGAGATTCTGGAAATTTGCCGGACGGCCAGGGTTCCCATGATTTTCGATGTCCATCATCATGTCTGCCATGAGGGGCTGACCAGCCTGGAAGACCCCAGCATCGCGGAAATCCTGGCAGCGGCCCGCGCCACCTGGCCCAGGCCGGACTGGCAACTGGTCCATCTATCGAATGGGCGGGATGCTTTTGCCGACCCGGCCCATCACGACCTGATAACTACCTTCCCCAGCGCTTTTACACAGGCTCCCTGGATTGAGGTAGAGGCCAAAGGTAAAGAGTTCGCTATTCGTAAACTTCGGGCGGATTGGCCGGAGGCCGGTTAATTAGCATGAAACGTAGAACGTTA
>JAYSYV010000261.1:0-2125 GCA_043727245.1 Chloroflexota bacterium
CTTTACTTGTGGGCCTACTTCCAATCTTTTTTGGCTTATATGTATTTTACCTCCCAATTCTTGTTTTGGCTATAGTCATGACAAGTGGCCCACTTAGCAGCCTGGTAGCTGCCTGTGGCGATACCGGAGCTTCAACCACCAATAATCCCGCTTCTACCAGTGCTGTCAGTGGGGCTACCACCACAGCAGCAACTGTTGCCAATGGCACTGCTACAACCGCAGCGACTGGTACCGGTAACGCTACTACTGCCGCCACCGGCACTTCTTCAGCAGCCACTACCACCGGAACGGCGGCTGGTATCGGGAAGACCGGGAATTTAAACGCCGGAGTTTCCAAGAACTTTTCCGGTAAACAGGTACGCATTATTACCGCCAACCATCCCTGGAATGATGCGATAAAAAAGCTTCTCCCTGACTTCGAGCAGGCCAGCGGGATGAAAATTTCCTTAGAGAACTATTTCGAAGATCAACTTTCTCAGAAATTGCAAATTGGCTTAACCAGCGGTTCTAGCGGAGCAGACCTTTTCATGTTCCGTCCTTTACAGGAAGGCAAGTTGTTTGCTAATAATGGTTGGCTCAATGACTTATCAACTATGGCTCAAGGTGCAAAGGATTGGAATTGGTCGGATTTTCAGGATGCCAGTCGCAGCACCGTAACCATTGATAACAAAGTCTACGGTATTCCAATTGTCACTGAACGAGAAATTGTTTACTATCGCAAAGATTTATTTGACCAGGCCGGGTTGAAAGCTCCCACAACCCTGGAGGAACTAACCGCCGCTGCCAAGAAATTGACCGATCCCAGCAAAGGACAATATGGCATTGTAATGCGCGGTCAACGCAGTCCGGCAGTTACTCAGTTCAGCAGCTTCCTTTATAGCTCAGGTGGTACATGGGAAACCAGTGATGGTAAATCTGCCCTCGGTAGCCCGGAAGCACTTTCCGCCTACCAGCTATATGGCGATCTGCTAAAGAACTACGGCCCACAGGGTACTTTGAATATGAGCTGGCCGCAGGCAGTTGCCATTTTCCAGCAAGGCAAAGCGGCCATGTGGATAGATGCTGACAGCCTTTACACTAATGTGTTGGATACGACCAAATCAATTATCGCTGATAAAGTAGGTTATGCGCAGTTCCTGGCAGGCAAAGGCGGTTCCAAACCTTATAACATTACTTCCTGGGCGCTGGGTATGAACGCCGCCTCTGGAAACAAGGATGCGGCCTGGGAGTTTATACGCTGGGCTACCAGTGCCCCCGTAGTAATGCAACTTCAACAAGGTGGCTTACCGGGAGCAAGAACTTCAGTCTGGGATTCTCCGGATGGGTTGAAAGGTTTTCCACCGGAATACGCCAAGGTAGCTCAGTCCTCGGCCAAAGCTGGCGTTGGCTTTGATCGCCCACCGGTGGTAAATGTTGGCGAAGCCAGGGATATTGTAGGAAACCCTATTGTTGTCTCTATCCAGGGTGGTGATGTGGCTGGGGCGGTCAAAGAGGCTGACCAGAAGTTTAACACGTTTCTCGACAAAGATAAAAAGGCGAAGAGCTAGTTGGGGTTGGACCATAGTAGATACGGTGTCGCGTGTCAAGAGGCAGTTCAGGTGAATACTTATTGAATTTTAGGGGTTACAAAGGGTATTTTAAGCTACCTGAAGAAAACAGCCCTTTGCTACCGCGGTAGCAAAGTCGCCAGGGCCAGGGCCAGCACCACCCGCCAAACCTGGGCATATCAAAATCAACCAGTTGGGCGGGCGGCCCTGGCCCTGGCCCTGGCGTTACGAATTTAGGTTTTGAGATTCAACCAGTTCCGTGAGTATCGTCTGAAAGCAAAGTGGTCTGGTGGTAACGGTGACGAACAGGGCGAAGATTACACGGATCTAACTGGCTTGGGCCTTCGGTTCTAGTCGCGCCGCTCTATTCCGCAAGGCATAAGCCGCCTCGAAAGGTTCGGAGTGGGTGGCTACCGCAAAAGCAATGTGAAGTAACTTACGAGCGGCGGCACAGCGGGCGACCTTGTAAGGTTTGCCTTTAGTAAGGCGTAGTTCCTCATAATACGCCTTGATGAGCGGATTGAAACGGATAGCACTTCCAGCTGCCATATAGACCAACGAACGTAAAGGGCCGTGAC
>JAYSYV010000262.1:0-20026 GCA_043727245.1 Chloroflexota bacterium
GCAGGGGCTGAACGGCTGCCCAATCACGCCAGCTTTTGTTTCGAGGGCGTTTTTGGAGAAACTATTTTATTGGAACTAGAGCAAGCCGGAATTTTGTGCAGTAGCGGTTCGGCTTGTGCGGCTGGCTCGAGTGAACCCAGTCATGTCTTGTTAGCCCTGGGACTGGACGAAGATTTAGCCCGGTCAGCAGTGCGGTTTACCCTGGGTCGCCAGACCACTCAAGCCGAAATTGACCGGGTGCTGGAGGTCCTTCCGGCGATTATTTCAAACCTATTAAATTTAGATAACCGGGTTGAGGCTGTATTTTAAGGCGCTGTTGCCGGTTCAGGTGGCTGGCAAATCAAAATTGCTTATTTAATAAATGCGAAAATATTAAAGAGAGGTCATTAAATGAAAACAAATCTTACTATAAATCGGACCGTTACCCAGGACTTGGGTGAAGGTGCAAGCTGTAATCCGGCCCTGGACATAGCTCCCTGGAGCCTGGATGTTGCAGCGGGCAAAAAAGCCCTGCCCCAGTACGGGCCGGGTTCCAGCCAGCTAGATGTCGCTCCACCGGCTACTCCGCTGCAATACGAAATTCCAGCCATCTACCGCCAGATGTCAAACGATGAACTCGACTCCAGAATCAAGCAGGCCAGGGCTATCCTCGGTAAAAAGTTGGTTATCCTGGGACATCACTACCAGCGCGAAGATATTATTAAATATGCCGACTACCGGGGAGACTCTTATAAACTTTCGTTACAGGCTGCCGGACGCAAAGAAGCCGAATATATTGTTTTCTGTGGGGTTCATTTTATGGCCGAGAGCGCCGATATTCTGAGCGGCCCCGATCAGAAGGTAATTCTACCCAATATGGCGGCTGGTTGCTCTATGGCCGATATGGCGAACCTGGAAGACGTGCTGAATTGCTGGGATGACCTCGATACTATCCTGGATAGTGAAGACCCCAAAAACCTGGGCCACCAGCCGGTGCTGCCGGTAACTTACATGAACTCGGCGGCTGACCTCAAAGGATTTTGCGGACAGCACAACGGCATCGTCTGTACTTCTTCTAACGCCGATAAGATTTTGGAATGGGCTTTCGAGCGTGGGCAGCGCGTCCTGTTTTTCCCTGACCAGCACCTGGGCCGCAACACCGGCCTGAAAATGGGCATCCCGCTGGACCAGATGGTTTTGTGGAATCCCCGCAAGCCGCTGGGGGGCAACCGGCCTGAACAGTTGCGCCAGGCCAAAGTCATTTTATGGAACGGCTTTTGCTCGGTCCACAAACGCTTCAATCCGGCCCAAATTGCCAAAGCGCGTGCCGACTACCCCGGCGTGCGGGTGATTGTTCACCCGGAATGCCCCATGGAAGTAGTTCAACAGGCTGACGAAGCCGGTTCGACCGAGTATATCATTCAGGCTGTGGAAAAGGCTCCCTCCGGTAGCGTACTGGCAATCGGAACCGAGATAAATCTGGTCCGACGTTTGCAGGTCGAAAATCCCGATAAAACTATTTTCTGCCTGGACCCGGTAATTTGCCCCTGCTCGACTATGTACCGGATTCACCCGGCCTACCTGGCCTGGGTACTGGACGGGTTGCTGGAAGGTAAAGTCTATAATCGTATCGTGGTTGAGCCAGAAACCGCTCACTGGGCCAAAGTGGCCCTGGATAGAATGATTGCCTGCACCGACGGTCAGAAGTAAACCCTGTTAAGCGGCGAACTAGAAAAGCCTCTCCAAAATCAATTAGTTTTGGAGAGACTTTTTAATTTAGCTGGCTGGTTGTCATAACTTTATAACAGGGCCAGGGAGCCTGGAGGAATAGAAAAGGCTGCCCCTGTTATACCAGGGCAGCCTTTTTACTGATTTAGGAAGACAATATTTTGACCTCTGACCGCTGATTACTTACTTGTCGTAAGCCAGTGCAGCCATCTCGTAAGCACCAATGTCGCAGGTAGCTATATTATCCAGGTTGCCATCGTTAGGGCGGGAGTAACCGCGCTGATCCAGGTTATAGACCGGTCCGGCGGCACAAACCGCGTTTTTACCTGTATCAATGGCCGGGCTACCAATTTGCAAAGCCATTGTCAGAGTAGGACCACCATTGTTAGCCAGCGCTTGTAGCAAGGGGTCTTTGGTTGGGATAGTCATACCGCAATTCGATTTAGGAAATTGCAGGTTATTACCGCCATCCACTACCGAGTTACCTGAACAGTTTGGGCTGTTCACATAATTAACTATAAGCGTGTTCTTCAAGGTAATTTTACCGGCGTGGTTGTAAATCGTGGTATTGGTGTAGGTCTTGTCACTGGCAAGCGTAGCGTTTGTTAGTTCTACAATTGCCTGTTTCTCAGTGGTAATGGCCCCGCCTTTGTCAGCGGAATTATTGGAAACAGTGCTGTTAGTCAGTCTCGTCAGGCCATTGACGGCGTAAATTGCCCCACCCTGTTTGCCCCCATCATTATTGTTCAGGGTGCTGGTGCTAATATCCAGGTAAAATCCGCGTGTGGTAATCGCACCGCCTGACTCACCGGCTTTATTATTTTTAAGGGTACTGTGCGATAGGGTCACGGTGCTTTTGTTACCGTTGTAGATAGCGCCGCCCTCGCCTTTAAGAGCCTGGTTGGAGGAAAAAACAGTGTTGCTTATCTGGAAAGTACCATAGTTGGCAATTGCACCACCGAATTGTGAAGTAACCTTGTTAGAAGTAAAGGTGCTACCTGTCAACTGACCTCCGGTACTTCTAATCGCCCCACCGGCGTAAGAAGCCTTATTAGAAAGAAACTTCGTGTTGCTGATGGTAATAGATGTTGCGCTGGCGATGGCTCCACCGGAAGCGCCGGTAGCGTCTTCTACAGAAGTAACAACACCCTCACTGTCCACTTTTGTGTTAACGGTTGGTTGGGTAAAGTTACTGTCAAAAGTGCTGTCTTTAATCGTTATAGTGGCCTTGGCATTAGCAATCGCACCGCCATTATAAGCGCTATTTTGAATGAAGCTAGTATTTTTAATATCTAACGAACCGTCTTGCATGTAAATCGCGCCACCATCATTGAGGTTCCAGTAGGAGCCGTGTGGGGTAGAATTTAGTTTAAAGAAACTGTTCTGAATTGTGACTGAACCGTTGTTATAATTGTAAATCGCGCCGCCCTTCTCGCCGAAATTCTCATTGAAATGAACGTTGTAGATTGATAGATTGCCGCCAAGGTTCAGGATTGCACCGCCAAAATGATTGAATGAGTTTAGTATGGTATCCGCCCTGCCATTGGAAACGGTTAGATTTTTAAGGGTTAAGGTTACGCCAGGCGCAACTATGAAAATGCGGGTATTACCCAGGCCAAAGATATTGATATTGTGGCCCGCCCCATCAATAGTGGTGTTAGCGGTGACGACATAGGTGGTGGGTATAACAATCTTACCATCACAATTAAAAGTAATTAGCCCGGCCTGGTCCAGCGCGAACCGCATATTGCCTGGGCTAGACAAGGTGTTCGGGCTGTTGCAGTCCCAGACTAAACCGGCTGCCCTGGCTTGCTGCGCCGGTAGTAAAACGGCCACCAGGGCCAGAACATATAAGAGAACCAATCCTTTTTTGAAACTGACTGGTTTGGTGGATTTCGTGAACATTGTTGCTCGCTTTCTTGTTTTTCTTTTGAAATTATTAACTGACTGAAACACTTACACATTGAGTGTAAGCTATGCAGGCCAAAGAAACCTTGCAGGATACTGGCAGGTAGCTGTCAGGCGAGTGTGGGCTTTATCACTCAGGGAGAGTAGTCAGAAGTCAGAGTGGAACTCAGGACGACTTCGTATGGTCAAATCTTGTCCTGGCTGTAATTGTTCAGTTGGTCAACCCTGAACAATTACGTTTTAAATAATAAATTGAAGAGGGATTTTATAAAGAAGGCTACTACTTTACCAAAGGCAATATTTTGCCCAGGATTTTACAATTTAGGCCGTTGAAACTTTGCTGTACATATATTTATTTCCTAAAACAGTTGAACACCTCCCCTGTCAACGCTGCTGCTTTTCGGGGGTTGAAATATTTGTGAGAACTTTTGCCGGGTAATACCTGGGTTTTAAAGGTTTGATAATGAAGTTAATTTAGCCTTATCTTTGATAAGAATATGCCCCCTACGTGCTTCGATTGCTCCGCTGGATTCCATTGAGCGCAGTGAACGTCCTACCATTTCCCTGACAGTTCCAGCCATCGCCGCCATTTGTTGCTGAGTTAACTGGGCTGCTATTTCACTACTAAGATCATCTCCTGGAAAGGAGCTCTGGGTGGTTTGATGCAGTAAGATATTAGCTATCCGGGCGGTTACGTGCTTAAGCGATATATCGGCAGCCAGGGTTGTCATCTGGCGCAACCGGGCAGCGTAATTAAGTGCCACGCAACGGGCTATTACCGATTCCGTTTCAAATAATTCCCGGAAAAGAGAACTTGAAATAATTAAAACGCTACCTGGCTCGAGGGCCTGGGCCGAAGCCGGGTTAACTCCTCCATCGAGGGCAGGTACATCGTTAAAAGTAGTGCCAGGTCCGACTAAATGCAGATTTTGCTCCTTACCTCGGCTACCTGATTTAAAAATACGCACCTGCCCCTCTATCAGAAAATAAAGCCCCTGGCAGGGTTCACCTTCCAAAAACAGAAGTTGCTTTTCTTCAAACTCAACCTCGATTGTGCTGGCGAGTAACTTGTTAAGAGCATTCCCTTCAGGTTCCAATCCTGCAAAGTAAGGGATTTTTTGCAGCAGTTTCAGATATAACATCAGTTAATAAGCTTTCTTGTATGGTCCATTTTCACACCCGGTATAAACCTCTAAATTGTTCTTCATAATAGTCCTGCCAAAAGGGATAGTCAATTACCTCCCCTAATGAGACTTTTGTCCTATTAAATGAGCTGTTTTAGCTTTAGAATAAAATTATGTTGCTCACAAAAGGTAAGTTCGCTCTCAAGTAACACCAGTAACTTTGCAGTTCAAAACTACTTAGCTCCATACTACAAATAACCAGTAACATTAAATTTGGGGTTCTATTAATGGCCTATGTTATTACCGAACCGGGTATTGATGTTAAAGACCGCTTATGTGTAAATGTTTGCTCGGCAGATTGTATTTATGAGGACGGGGTAGAAGACCGCCAGCTCTATAATAATCCCCACGAATGTATTGATAGCGATGCCTGTGAGCCGGAATGTCCGGTCGCCGCGATTTTTGCCGAAGAAGAAGTTCCCACTAAATGGCAGCACTTTACCACTCTTAATGCGCTGTATTTTGAAGATAAACAAACGGCGCAGGCTGAAATCAACCAACTTTTTGCCAACAGCTGGGCTACTTGAAGCCTGAAAATAAGGCTCTTAATAAAAATTCCCTCGTGTACTGACTAATTTTTTAGGTTGAGAAAAGAGACTGCTATGCAACGGCGAAACTCGGCTGGAATTCTTTCCGCCATTACCACAGTAGTACTGCTTATTTTGATCTACCTGGGGTCGCGTGGTCTGAAGGATTTCGACTCGGCTCTAATCGGGTATGCCGTGGCTACAGTGGTGACGGTAGCGGCCCTGGTTTACCGGTACACCATCTGGCTTACTCGCCCGCCCACCTGGCGCTATTTTAAAGGAGGCTGGAACAGCTTCCTGTCGTGGAAGAATTTCCGCCGCTACCTGACTTTGATTCCCAAAGCCTGGTGGACCGATATTATCGCTCAGACTTTCATCTGGCGGCGCAGCAGACAGCGTTGGCTGATGCATATGAGCATCTTTTACGGAGTGCTGATTTCGCTCCTGATTACCGTGCCGCTGACTTTCGGGTGGTTCCATTTCACCCTGATTCAACCTGACAACTATCAGATGTGGTTTTTCGGCTTGCCAATCTTTCAGTTCCCGATTGAAGCCGGGGTAGGTTTCTCCCTTTTTCACGGCCTGGACTTCAGCGCCGTTTTACTGATAATCGGCCTGGCTATTGCCCTGTGGCGGCGGACCAGGGATGCCGGTCTGCTGGTCACGCAACGCTTTGGTTTTGACCTGATGCCGCTGCTACTGCTGTTTGCTATCGCCATTACCGGGCTGGCCCTTACTGCATCTTCTTTGTGGTGGGAAGGCCGTTTTTACTGGTTCATTTCCCTGACCCACCAGGTAGTGGTAGTCGGCTGGCTGCTTTCGTTACCCTTTGGCAAGTTCTTCCACATTGTCGAGCGGCCTGCCAGTATTGGAGTTACCCTTTACCAGACCGTCAACCAGGATATAGCTCACGACCACCCCCAGGTTGAGGGGGCGCACTGCGCCCGCTGCGGTGACGACCTGCCCTCGCCCCAGTTTGTTCACGACCTGACGGCTACTTTAGGTGATTTGAACCAGCGTTATGACCTGGGTGAAGGTCGCGGTCTGCTGCAAGAATATTGCCCGACCTGCAAACGGGTTATGCGGGGTACGGCTTATTACCAGCTTATGGGTAAGAAATTTCTTTAGGAGCTTGTTATGAGTGTTAATAAAGACATATTTGAAATTAACCGGGACTTTAACTTCGATTTCGAGTCTACGGGGCGGACCCGCCTGGAGTGGGATTCCAAAGATAAAGTCGCTGAAAAGCTTGTGCCAACCCACTGCTGTTTTTGCGGAGTACAGTGCGGCATGTACCTGAAAGTCGCGAATGGGCAGGTTATTGGCGTTGAACCACGTGATTATGTTCATAACCGGGGCAATCTATGCCCCAAAGGGATTGTTGCCTACCAGCAGGTCAATCACCCGGAGCGGTTACAGTACCCCATGATGCGCCGAGGCGGTAAAGGCAGCCCCCTTGAACGCTGTAGTTGGGACGAGGCCCTGGACTATATTACAAGTAGATGGAAGGACATTCAGGCTAAACATGGTAAACACGCCGTAGCGGTTTACAGTGGGTCTTCCATGACCAATGAAAAGTGTTATTTGGCCGGTAAATTTGCCCGGGTGGGCTTGCAGACCCGCCATATTGATTACAACGGGCGGTTGTGTATGTCTTCGGCGGCGGGTGGCTTTACTAAAGCTTTTGGCCTGGACCGCGCTCCCATACCCATGACTGATATTCCCCTGGCCGACTGTATTCTGGTTATGGGAGCAAACATCACCGAGTGTTTCCCGATTGTAACCCGTTGGGTCTGGGAAGGCCGCGACCGGGGAGCTAAACTCATTGTGCTTGACCCCCGCGAGACTCCTACCGCCCGCACCGCTGACCTGTGGTTGCCCGTCAAACCGGGCACCGATGTAGCCGTCCTCAACGCCATGCTGCGGGTAATCATTCACGAAGGGTTGGCCGATGAGGAGTATATCGCCAGCCGGACCAACGGCTGGGAAGAAGTTAAAGCGATGGTCGAGCCGTTCACCCTCGAAATGGCCCAGGAGCTTTCCGGCGTACCGGCGGCACGGATTAAAGCTGCGGCCCTCATGTACGGCCGGGCCGCTACCTCGCTTATCTTGCACGCCAGGGGAATAGAACATCACTCGCACGGGGTCAATAATGTTCTGGCCGGAACAAACCTGGCCCTGGCGCGAGGCCAAATGGGTAAACCAGGCGGCGGAACAATGATGTTAACCGGCCAGGGCAACGGCCAGGGTGGGCGCGAACACGGGCAGAAGGCCAGCCAGCTTCCGGGCTACCGCCACATTGATATGCCCAGCGACCGCCAGGAAGTCGCCGATATCTGGGGTATTCCGGTGGACGAGTTGCCCTGGGAAGGGGCCGCTGCCACCGAAATGCCTAACCTGATGGCTAAAGGTGAAATCAAAAGCTGCCTGATTCTCTGCTCGAATCTGATGGTTTCCCTGCCGGATAACACCACTGTATTAAAAGCCCTCACCACGGTGGACCCCTTGATAGTAATTGATTTTTTCAAGTCGGAAACGGCCGAACTGGCCGATGTGCTGCTGCCCGGTACGGTCTGGTGCGAGGATGAAGGCACCACGACTAACCTGGAAGGCCGAGTGGTCAAGTATAATAAAGCGGTCGAACCGCTGGGAGAAAGCCGCCCCGACTGGCAAATTTTTTGTGATCTGGCCCATCGCATGGGCCGGGGGCAATATTTTCCCTTCCAGACTGTCCGTGAAATCTGGGATGAGTTGCGTCGGGCCTCTAAAGGCGGCCTGGCCGATTACTCCGGCATTACCTGGGAGAAGATTGAGCGGCAGCAAGGGGTCTTCTGGCCCTGCCCCAGCGAGGACCACCCCGGTACACCCCGGCCTTTTGCCGAACGCTTCTATCACCCGGACGGAAAGGCCCGCTTTATCCCAATTGACTTTATCCCCCCGGCCGAAGAACCCAGCCCGGCCTATCCTTTTCGCCTGACCACCGGCCGGGTAATTTACCATTACCTGAGCGGAACCCAGACCCGCCGGTTAGGCTTCCTCAACGCCCAGGCACCCGTCCCCTGGGTAGAAATCCATCCCCAATCCGCCACCAGGCTAAACATACAGGACGGGGAAATCGTCCGGGTGCGTACTCTACGCGGTGCTATGGAACTAAAAGCCCTGGTCGTGCCAACAATCCGACCCGATACCCTGTTTATTCCCTTCCACTACGGTCATGCTGGGGCAGTCAACCAGCTTACTAACCCGGCAGTCGATCCGACTGTAAAAATACCTGAATATAAAGTCTGTGCGGCGCTTGTAGAAAAGCTTGACCAACCTTCGCAGGTTAAAGGAATGCCAAAAATTAATTTTACGCCCCAGGACTCACCCAAAATGTTTCCCTATGCGGTTGGTGAAACAAAAGGAGCGAGTGAAAAGGAAGGGAAGAAGTATTAACTTTTAGATAGGAGTAGGAGAATTTATGGCAATAAAAACTCTGTTTGTGGACCCATCCCGCTGCATCGGCTGCCGGAGTTGTGAAGCAGCCTGCCGCGAGTGTGATTCGCATAAAGGCGAGAGCATGGTCATGGTAGATTTTATCGACCGGGGTAAAAGCGTTGCAACTCAGCCCACCGTTTGTATGCACTGCACCGACCCTGTAGCCCCATGCGCCCAGGTCTGCCCAGTGATGGCAATCTTAATTACCCCGGAAGGTGTCGTCCAGATGGCCGAACCTTCCCGCTGTATCGGCTGCAAAAACTGCGTTTATGCCTGCCCCTTCGGGGTACCAAAGTTTGACGTAGAAGCCAAACTCATGAAGAAGTGTAACCTTTGCTACGACCGGACCGTTCAGGGTCTCAAACCCTGGTGCGCCCAGGCTTGCCCCACCGGGGCGCTCTGGTATGGCGACTATGAGGAATTTGCAGCTCAGCGTAACGGTCACCCGGTCAACCGAACCCTATTTGGTTCTCAGCAGGTTAGTACGCGGGTATACCAGGTGCTGCCCCCGGAAGAACCACTGCTGGATATTATTGCCCTGCTGCGCCAGACCGAGGCCGAAGAGGCCGGTATCGCCTGGCAGAACCAGGAGGCATGGGTCTTATGAGTGACAGCAAAGACCAATCTCTTAACCAGGGCCAGACCTTACCCCGGCGCTGGCGCTCTCAGTTTCCTTTACACTGGGATGCCGACGACCAGGTGTCCCGGCGGGAGCTTTTGCGCCTTACGGTTTTAACTTCAGGAGCCCTGTTCGGCGGTACTAGTGTTCTGGCGGTACTAGACTGGTTTGGCACTACCGCCAGGGGAAAGTCCCAAACAGTTGTTGCGACCGGCCAGGTTCCTGAAGGTAGTGCCTACTACTTTAACTACCCGGCCTCCGATGACCAGGCCGTGCTACTTCACTTGCCGGGCGGCCAGTTCGTGGCTTACAGCCAAAAATGCACCCATCTTTCGTGTTCGGTTTATTACAAACCGGAACGCCGGGAGTTGCTTTGTCCCTGCCACGATGGAGTTTTTGACCCAGCTACCGGCGACCCACTGGCTGGGCCGCCTCAGCGCCCCCTGCCTCGCATTAAAATCCGCCAGGAGAACGGTTTAATTATTGCGGAGGAGGAAACGGCATGACGCACAATGACGGGAACTCTCGGCGTGAATTGAATATTACCCAACCGCACCTCTACCTTCACCCTGAATCGGATGAGGAAGATATGTGGGCTGACATTTCACCTTCTCCCGGCCAGCAGGGAGTGTTAATGGCGGCTGTGGTAATTGGCATTTTACTGATGGGTATTCAGCTCTGGCTGCTCACTGTGGCCCTGGATTTGTACCTGGGTGGGAACGATAATCCAATCTGGCCGCTGCCATTTGTTTCCGGCCTGATATTTTTAGGTGGTCTACTCACTTTACGCCTGTTAAAACGGCGTCAGGGGCCGCTACCCTGAAAGTCTTTTAAGACAGTTCTTTGTAAGGCTGTCGCTATAACCTGACAGTCCCGGCTTCCAATCTTTTCTTTCCGTAAACTTTTTTACCAGATATTTACTCGGTTTCATTACTTTATTTACTTTTGTAATCTAAATTCAACCTGTTAGATAATAAAGTAAAAACTATTTTGCAGAGTAGATGCCAGGCCATTGGGCAAGTAGCGGTTGATAAATGACACTATCTGCTTAAAGGAAAGTTTTGGAGATGAATTTAAGTAAATGAATAGTCGTAAAAGTTACATAGCCTTAACCATGGCGACCCTGGCCTTTGCGGCCTCCTTCGCCATCTGGTCTCTGTTGTCGCCTCTTCAGAAAACTCTAAGGGCCCAGTACAACATTGACGACTTTGGAATTAGCGTCTTGATTGCCGTGCCGGTACTTCTTGGCTCCATCGCCCGGATACCAATGGGGGTCTTAACTGACCGCTATGGCGGGCGGAGGGTCATGACTATTCTGCTGGTTTTCTGTGCTGTACCCTGTATAGGCTTTCAATTTGCCAATAGCTTTGGAGCTTTAATCTTCTGGGCTTTTCTGTTAGGTATGGGCGGCAGCAGCTTTGCCGTAGGCATCCCTTTTGTCAGCCGCTGGTTTAGTCCTGAAAAGCAAGGTCTGGTAGCCGGTATATTCGGTCTGGGCAATATCGGCACCGCGCTCAGCCAGCGTGTCGCGCCGGGTATCGCTGCATCCGGCCCGGACGGCTGGCGGGCAGCCTTTTTACTCTTTGGGGGAATAGTCCTGGTAATGGCGGTACTATTTTACTTACTGGCCGGGGATGAGCCGCGCCTGACCGGACCAACCAGGACTATAGGACAGCGCCTGACTATTTTGAAAGAAAACAAACTGAGCTGGTTGTTTAGCTTCTTTTATTTCATTACTTTCGGCGGGTTTGTAGCCTTTGGGCTGTATTTACCCAAGCTTTTGCAAGACCTTTTCCCGAACATTGACCGGGAAGTGAATGGGATCAGTTCCGCCGACCGGGCGGCTATATTCGTAGTGCTGGCAACGTTTGCCCGGCCTCTGGGCGGGTGGCTTTCGGATAAACTTGGGGCCAACAAGATCTTAACGGCCGTATTCTCCATAGTTCCAGTGATGGCCTTGTTCCTGGCTTTTAGCCCAGGAATTGAGCTTTTAACGGTTTGCTTCCTGGTTATCGCTATATTCCTGGGGCTGGGTAGCGGTGCGGTCTTCAAGTTAGTGCCCCAGTATTTTGGCAAAGAAGCCGGAACGGTAACCGGGCTGGTAGGGGCCGCCGGTGGCCTGGGAGGCTTCTTCCCGCCGCTCGTTATGGGCCTTTTCAAAACTTCGTTTGGCAGCTACGCCCTTGGTTATGTCCTGCTGGCCGGGGTAGCCCTGATCGGCCTTATTCTAAATCTGACTGTTCTGAACAAGGGGTTCGGCCAGACCAGAAAAGGATTATCAAAACCGGCCTGAGCTTTCTGAAGAACCCCGCACGGTATTGTCAACTTGTTTTTAGGAATTGCAAACAAAAACATGAACTTATTCAAGTCAATCTCGATAAGAATTGCCCTGCTAGTTTGACCCTTCAGCCACCAGAGAAAGCCTGGTTATTTTATTCCAACTCTTAAACTGCTCCTGCAATCTTGCGTACCCTGGTCGGTTGATGTGAATTCTCAGCTCGATTATTAAGACGCTTGTGCTGGCGATGTTCTACCCTGGGCAGCAATTCTTTCTTGGCCGCACTTTAACCAGCCTTATGGCTATCCCATTCGCCGTTCGGCAGGCGCAGCGATTGGCTCCTTACCTATTCCCTGGCGGGGGAAGGCCAGTACAGGTCGGGCAGCCTGGTGCAAATAACCGGGGCCAGTACGCTATGGTTTTAGCCCCTGGCACACCTCATGACTATTGATTGGCATCTAACATATTTACAACGCTTAGCTGGTTGTGCTATTCTTAGACCGAATAACCCTGAGTTTCATTTTATTTATGAAAAGGAGGTACGCGAAATGTTTAAAGTTGCTTTGGGCAACTTCGAGATGAATACAACCATATCACGTCCTCGAAGGGTTATTAGTTAAATGTTTCGGTGCTGAATTAAGCTCGAAAATTTAGGATAGGCCGTTCGATTAGGAACGGCCTTTTAACATTTAAAGCCGTGAACGTGATTTTGCGTTCGCGGCTTTTTATTATCTTTTTAGCTTTAGAGAAGGAGCAACCCTATGACTATGAAACTAACCCTGGCAGTCGCCCTGGAGTGTTTGCCGGAAGAGTGCCGGGTGCAGCTTTTGGAAAGTGACACGCCTATCACCGTCCACTACTCAACCAGGGTCAAGGCCAATCCCAGCCTCAAGATTAGACCCGGCCAACTGGTGGCGCTGAATACCGCCACGGATATCCCGGAAGTAGTTTATCGCTGGCACTATTCCAAAGTAGAGCAATTGAAAGAAGATAAAGTACTTATAGACAATCACCAGGGCCAGTTGATAGAACTGGTACTGGCCGAGGGATTTGAAGCAGCACCACAGGTGGGCGATTGGGTATTTGTGACTATCGGGGGCAATCCCGGCCAATCGGAAGTAGTCGATATTGCGATTGATGGCCGTCCGGCCCATCCTGCTTTTTTTGGCAATTACTTCTTTCCCAGGATCGAACAGATGTATCAGGAGACAGCCGGTAAATCTTAATTGTTAGCCTGAATCAGGCTATTTCGGCACTCCAAAGTAGCCTTAACGAAATCAAAATAATCGGGCAGTTAAGGTCGAAGACATAGGTCTGCCCATAACTGCCCGATGGTAAGCGCGGCGGCAGGGTCGCCGCTATTTATGCTCTACAATCATTACACCCCTGGCCGGAATTTCTGCGAACCAGAAACTTTTTTGCATTCGATGATTCCGGGCCGGAAATACTGGATGAATATTTCAGCTTTTGCAATAAGCTTCTTGATTCGTTCCAGATCCGCCGGGTCTTTCAGGTCGGCTGCATAGCTCTGTTTGTTTTGGTTAATGGAGCGAAACAGGGCGCTGTTGCCTTCAAGTTCCAGGTTGGTACTATATAATAAGGTTGCCTTCAAGTTCCAGGTTGGTACTATATAATAAGAAGGTATTGTAATCCAGATATAAATCCGAACAGCTTATGTCCGATTCCGTTTATGCAGAGAAAGTAACTATGTTAGATAATTTGCACTCACGCATATTTGTAGCTAAGTGGACTAAAATCAGTCCAGCCCTGTGGAGGTTTAAAAATGTACAAAATATCTTCTGGCGTTTTTATTTGAATCAAACCGATGGGGCTTTTCTTGAACTTAGAAATGACGATGATACCGCCCAACAAACCGAATCCTATCCCCTGCTGGGTGGAAGAGCTTATTTTATCCCGGCGGGAGTGCGTTTTGATACCAACATTACCCAGGAGGTTGACCACTTTTTTGTTCACTTTGACGTACTGGGTGTGCCAAATGTGGTGATGCAGACCATTTTCAACAGTCCGATATGTTTGCCTGCTTCCGACCGGTTGCTGCAAGCCGTTTCGGAAATAAGCTCCAACCAGCCAGCTCCGGCGCAGGTGGATATGATTTTGGAATGCCGGGCTAAGGCGATAATTTACGAGGGGCTGGCCCTTTATTTACAAACCCTACCTCCTGAGCAAATCAAGCAGCCTCTCGAAATGGCAATTACCTTGAAGGCAGTCCTTCCGGCGATTGATTATATTAATGCAAACCTGGCTCAATCCCTCTTTAACCGGACCCTGGCCGAGTTGTGCCAGATGAACGAAGATTATTTTATCCGCCGGTTTAAAGAAAGTTTGGGTCAGACTCCAGGCGATTACATCCGGGAGCAGCGGGTGAAACTGGCCGCCCAGAAATTGCTGTTCACGACCGATAGTATCGAACAAATCGCCGCTATCAGTGGGTTTGGCAGCCGCTTTTATCTTTCGCGGGTCTTTAAAAACATTATCGGGCTTTCACCGGCGGCCTACCGTAAAGCCTCGCGAGTTTAGCCTGAATTATTTTTGGGTCTGGTTGGTAAGGCTGTCCATCTGTAATTGAAGCAAGTCAAAATCGCGCTGGGATAGTTTGTAGAGATATTAACCAGCGCCTAACTTTAGAAGGGTGGGAATGAAGGGGAAAATGACTGAACTTTATCAGGAAAGTTACACGCTGCCGGGCGCTCCACTGGGTCAGGATAACCCTTTGCCCTTTTTCCGCAGCCCAATCACCGATTTGCCGGTGCAGTGGCTGGACTCTCTACCGCAAGAAAAACGGGAGCATTTCGGCTGGGAAACCGGCTTCCGCGTCTTGCCCTATGGTATGCAGGACAGCTATAGCCGCCAGCGCCAGCCCGTAACCTTCCAGGCTATCATTCTGGAGAACGACATTCTCAAAGCGACTTTTCTACCGGAACTGGGCGGACGGTTAATTTCGTTGGTCCATAAGCCGTTGGGCCGGGAGCTACTCAATGTTAACCCGGTATTTCAACCGGCTAACCTGGCTATTCGCAACGCCTGGTTTTCGGGCGGCATCGAATGGAACGCCGGGCAGTACGGGCATAGTGTTTCAACCTGTTCACCCATTTTCGCGGCCAGGATTACCGGCTTGCAGGACGAACCCGGCCTACGCCTGTACGAATTCGAGCGCAGTCGGGGTCTTTTCTGGCAGCTTGATTTCTACTTGCCGCCCGGCTCGACTTTCCTGGAAGCCCACACTCGCATGGTCAATCCCAATCCCACCGTCACTTCGACTTACTGGTGGACTAATATTGCCGTATCGGAAGCACCCGGTGTGCGGGTTCTGGCTCCTGCTCAGAAGGCCATTTACGTAGATTTTTCTCAGCAAGCCCCCACCTTCGGTTATGCCGATTTGCCGGGTTTACCCAGTCTACAGGGGGCAGACGCAACTTACCCCCTTAATTCGACCTTTGCCAATGAGTTTTTCTTTCAATGTGAGGCTGCCGCAATGCCCTGGGAAACGGCCCTGGATAGCCAGGGGACTGGCCTGATCGAAGCTTCTACGGCCCGCTTGAAATATCGCAAGTTGTTTTTGTGGGGCAACCACCAGGGCGGACGGCACTGGCAAGAATTCCTGGCTCCCGGCAATCCGCCTTATTGCGAGATTCAGGCCGGGCTAGCCCCTACTCAATTACACGGCCTGCCTATGCCTGCCGGGGCCGATTGGCATTGGACCCAGGTCTTTGGTTACCTTGAAGCCGCGCCCGACCTCGTTCACGGAGAAAATTGGACCCTGGCCTGTCAGGCGGTGGAAGATGCGCTCGAAAATCGTTTATCGCACCGGCAATTGTTGGAATTAGATGCCCACTACCAGGCCCGTTCCGACCGGCCCGCTGACGAAATTCTACTGAAGGGAACCGGGTGGGGCAGCCTGGAATTGAAGCGACGTGAAAAAGACCCGGCAGCCTTACGGGTCCCGGCTTCATTTGTCTTTCCAGAAAGTACGCAGGAACGGGAGCAAATTAAATGGCTCAATCTGCTGCTCACTGACCTACTGGAAGAGCAAGACCCGGCTCAGGTTCCGGGCGACTGGATGACCCAGGACGAGTGGTTTAAATTACTCAAACAAAGCCTGGCGAGCGGCCAAAATCAGAACTGGTATAGCTGGCTGCACCTGGGAGTGATGTATCTCGAACGATTCGACGAAAAAGGCGCTTTTGAGGCATGGCAGCACTCGGTCAAGGCCCAACCCAATGCCTGGGCCTACCGCAACCTGGCAGTTCTACTCGAAAGGCAAGAAAATCCGGCGGCCCTGGATTTTTACCAAAGAGCCTGGCAATTGGGACAGACACACCTGGCTCTGGCGCAAGAATACCTGATTGCTTTATCGAAAGCCGGGCTATATAAGCAGGCATTAGCGGTTTATGAGGCTCTACCGGCCTCTTTTCAACAGACCGACCGCGTACAACTTGTTCGAGGCCGGGTTGCCCTGGAAATGGCTGACCTGGCGACGGTTGAAAAAATCTTACAACGGGACTATGCCTCAATCCGAGAAGGGGAAAGCGAGTTGACCGATTTATGGCAAGCCCTGTGGCTGAAACGGCTTTCCAGCGAAGCCGGACTACCCATTGACGATACTTTGCGGGACAGGGTTAACCAGGAACATCCCCCGCCAGCCAGCATTGATTTTCGCATCTTCCCTGCATAAGCATTCTTCCCGGAAAAATTAATCTATGCCGGGTTGATTTTCAGTGGGAAAGCTGCTTTTCATTATATAGAAGGCTATTTTGGGCGTTATTCACCTGTAGGAGAGCTAATTCTATATATTGGAAGGCTGGAAATAGATTTAGACTGTATCAGGGATACTCCTGATAATACCAAGAATAAATTGTCCCGGTCAGCTAAAAACATTATTATCAAGGCTGCATCCGCAGTTGGAAATCTTCATTCCTACCAACCAGCCGTCCAGTTTCTGGAAGGTCTGGTTGGCCGCTTCAATGATAATTGCGTCAACTGGTAACGATGTAGCATCCGCCTGAACGGCGTTAACATAAGTATCCAGGGCGCGGCAGAAAGCTTTCCACATCGGCCCGACCTTATCCTCATAACTATTATAGAAGTTAAGGTTTCTTGTTCCCCCTAAACCGGGCATTTTCTTTAAATGCCTGCTAATTACCTGTCCCCCCAGGGTTGCTCCTTCCAGAACGTACATACAACCCAGGGCCATGGCAAGATTGGATAACTCAGGTAAATCAGTACACAGTGGCAGTTCAACCAAATCTTTTGTTTGAACCTCCAGGTCCGCAAGGTCATTGATCAACATTGGGGTTTTCCAGCGCAATGCAGGGTCAAGATTCAGGCTTTCAAACCCCTTGAGAGCCGCAATTCGGTTCTCTACCGGCAGGTAAAACCCATAAAAACGTTCCAGCAGCGCTTTATAACGCTCTAATTCTAAAGTCGGGTTTAAAATATCAACTGTTGCTTCTAAGCGGTGATGAAGTTCCTGCGTTTCTTGTTTCAAACGCAAAAGGATCGAGCCAGCATAATTTGGGATTATCATGTACCCAATCCTTACTAATATATTACCTTGATAGTAGCATCAATTTGAAACCGGCCTTTACGTACTCGTGTGTAATGAACCTGGGCCTCCCCTACTTTACCACTAAAGTCGGCTATTGTATTGTCAAAGCCTTCGCCGATAGCTCTTTCATAGAAAACTTTAACCTCTTTGTTTTGCATTAAGGTTTCTTCTCCCACAATTTCAGTAAACAGAAACAGGTAGGGTTTATGTACCCCTACCTGTAGTGGCTACTTGTAAAACTCTACTTAAGCGCTAACGGGATAGTGGCGGTACTCTTGCCTTCCTCCCCTACTATCAGCATGACGCTGCTGAAGGTTTGGGGTAATATAAACGTGGCGATGAACTCCTGCGAACCTAAACCTCTAACTGCCTCGGCGGCGGGCGAGAGTTGGTACGACGCTATAGGATTACCATCTACCATCAATCCAAAACTTTGCGGACCGACATAAGCATCAACCTTATCTTTATTAGAAACCAGGACAGTAAGGATCAGAAACTGCTTGCCCGTGGCGACCCGGCCACCCGGTCCGTCCAGGTCCAGCAATCCTTTAGTAAGTTTGTAGCTCAAGTTTGGTTGTGTCACCTGACCCTCACCGGTAGACTTCAGGCTTTGAGGGTAAGCGTTTTCAGTCACCGGGCCGTCAAGGGCAATTGATACCGGCTCTTTATTGTTCTCATCCAGGGTTAGTTGAGCGCCGTTCCAGGTCGTTGCCGCCGGGACTTCAAATTCCAGCATAAGGGTCATCGTATCACGGGCTTTATACTGCAATTCCACCGGTTTTTTGACGATCAGGTCATTTGCGAGTTTCACTTGAAAAAGAGCGCCGGATACCCTCACAGGGTCTTTAGTCGGGTTTGAAACCGAAAATTCGAGGCCCAGGCGGGTGGCCTGGGGTTTATTTGAAAAGGATTTCGGAATATCTTTGTTTGAAATCAGACCGGACAATAGCTTGAACTCCAGGGAGGCGTATTTGAAAGCGCGAGGCGGAGTTACCGCCAATGGCCGGTCTATAGGTGTGACGGTAGGGCTTACCGTCGAAGACCCGCCGGAGGGGGCAGTAGTTTTAGGGTTCGGAGTACCTGATGATGCGGTTGCCTCGCGAGTGGTAGTTCCGGGAGTCGCATTAACATTTATAGCTCCAATTCCCGGTATAACCAGGGAAGAAGGCGAGGAGGAAGCGCTGGAAGGAGTTTGTGCGTCTTCGCCACAGGCGGACAGCAGTAACACTCCAAATAAAGCCAGCACCAGACCAGAAGAAACTAAAAACCGTTTGATTTTCATAATTTTATTCGTCTTTCTTGCTTTGTCATGTCGCAAAATGGTGGTTTTGGTTGGATAATTCAACCAGCATTTTATTCAGTTTTCTTTTAACAGGAAATTGGCGGGCATTTATCTGGCTACAAAAGGGTATGTTATCGCAAAATAAGAGCCTTCATGCTATGATACCGCCGAAAGTTTAGTCCACCTTTATTATCAGCCGGATAAGGTTGGCACACAATAGATTTCTACACGAAAAGTTATCAGTAAGTTATCAGCCAGTTAAGGGATGCTTTTAGCGGCTTGTTTTAATACTAATTCCCACCACAATTTTCCGGTCGCGATATAGGCGCAGGATGGCAATGGCATATAATGAGCTTAGAAAATTTCCGTAAAAAAATTCGTGAATATTACTGGCCCACAGGTTATTCTCAAAAAATGCTGGCAAAAGAATTGGGCCTGCAACCTACCGCCCTCAGCAACAAGTTAAATGGAACTGGCGATACCAGCCTAAAACATAGCGAAGTTAAACAAATCATCCGAATCCTGGCGGAATGGGAAGCTATCACCACGCAGAGAGAGGCTGTCGAATTACTTGAACTTTTCAACCTGAAGTTCAGCAGCTTCATTTCCGCCGAATGGAAAGCTTCCCCGCTTAATAAATTGGTGGCTGATCTCCCGGCCCCTTTACCGGTCAAAGAGGCTCAAATTTATAACCCGGTTGCAGCCCTGCCCACCGGGAGCAGACTTGAGGAACGGAACGATTTAGAGTTACCCTTTGCACTGGAGGGGTCAGGGCCACCCCATAATTTGCCAGCCCAGGCCACTCCCCTGGTCGGGCGCGAAACCCAGACGCTGGCTATCCTGAATTTATTACGCCGGGCCGACCTGCGCCTGCTAACTCTTACCGGAAGCGGCGGGGTGGGCAAGACCCGGTTAGCCTTGCAGGTAGCGGGTCAACTGCTGGATGACTTTTCGGGAGGAGTTTTCCTGACATCCCTGGCGGCTATTACCGACTCGAAGCAGGTCTTTCCAGCCATTGCCCGGACGCTTGGTATCCGGGAAAATGGCCGTGAAACTCTTTCCCAGGTCTTGAGGAGTTACTTAGCCGATAAACACATGCTGATGGTTCTGGACAACTTTGAGCAGGTGACAGACGGCGCGAGTCAAATCAAGGATTTAATTTCCAGCGCCCCTCACCTGAAAATCCTGGTGACAAGCCGCAGCCTCTTACGAATTTACGGCGAACACGAATATACCGTTCCGCCGCTGGCTTTGCCTGACCCGGCTTTAAGCCAGTCCTCCGGGCTGCAATTAGACTTGGAGTCTTTTAGCCACAATGAGGCTATATCCCTATTCGTCCAACGTTCCCGCGCCGTAAGGGCAAATTTTGCGCTTACGGAGAGCAATGTCCTGGCGGTGGCTGAAATTTGCCGCAAAATGGACGGCTTACCTTTAGCTATCGAACTGGCGGCGGCCCGCACAAAATTTTTCTCACCGCA
>JAYSYV010000263.1:0-2120 GCA_043727245.1 Chloroflexota bacterium
CTTGACGGCTGGCTTAAACCGGGTATAATTAAGGTAACAAAAATCCGTGTCGCGTACTTAGTACGGACCTATAGAAAATATAACTAGACTTTCGCGAACAACTCAGCGGCTACCAACCAGAGTTGTTCTTTTTTTGCCTGAAATCAATTCAGGTGGTTGACCCGCCCGCCTGACTCTGTGGCTTGCTGCTCACGCCAGTGGCGTAAGCGCTCCAGGTCTTTTTCGTAGCGGTTTATCAACTCGTCAACTTCTAAAAGTTTCCAGTCTGTCTCAACTGCCTGTCCGACCGGCTGACTGGCCGGTTCTCGCGACCAGCGCACCACCGCCAGGTCGCCCAGGTTGAAACTTAACTGGCTGAATTCGCCTGTACGACCAACTGTTTCCTTACCTTTGAAACGGGCCTTGTGGCTGGGGGCCAGGTCGCGTTTTTCCTTCAAGTTGTCAATCAGGTCGCCCAGGTTGAGTGAAATATTCTGTTGTTTTGCTTCGGTCAGGCTCTGACGAACTGTGCCGATCTGGTCTTCCGGGCTGAGAGCCGATAGGCGGCGGACCAGTTCGACATTATTCAGGAAAGCTGCCAGCTCCTCCAGGGCGGAATTGTGATTTTCTTCACTTGGGGTTACAGCCGTAACTTCCAAATGGGTTAATTCCAGGTCTTCGCTGCCTAACGCCCGGCGGTCTCCGGTCAGGAAAAATTCTTTGACTGCCGGGGCTAAATTCTCGGCGGCTCGGATGCGTTGGGTCACGTAAGGCCGGGACTTGCCAATGCTGCTGGCGATTTGCTTGTGGTCCCAGCCGAATTCGTTGGCTAGCTGCCGGTAGCTTTCGCCTTCTTCCCAGGGAGCCAGGTTTTCGCGCTGGACATTTTCGATAATCGCGTCAATCAGGGGGTCAGCCCCTTCATCGCGATTGTCCACCAGCACAATCGGTACGCGTGAAAAACCCAGTTCGCGGGCGGCCTGCCAGCGGCGGTGTCCTGCTATAAGCGTAACCCGGCCATTCTCGCCCCGCACTCCCAGCAGAGCCTGTAAGATGCCACGAGCCGCGATACTGGCTTTAAGTTCTTCCAGCCCGGCCCGGCTGATTTGCTGACGCGGCTGGCGCGGATTCGGTTGAATCCGTTCGGGCGAGAGATAAACCAGTGTCCCACGTGGAACCTGGGCTTCAATTTCAAACAGGTCGCGCCGGGTTGCCATTAAATTTCTCCCTCGTCCGGTGCGGTTTCATGCTCTAAGGCCGGTTCGCCACTTTTGGGAAAGCCCTGGGCCAGCAAACTGGCTTCCCGGACGGTCGCAGGGGTAATAAATTTCTCCTGGCGACTGGCTCCCAGCAGCAGGGATTGATAGCCAACTTTACAGGCTTCACGCGGGATACCTTTGCTGTAATCGGCCAGAGCCACCAGGGCTTCGTCGCTAAAAATATCGTATTCGGCCCCGGCCATCGAAAGGCGATACCTGATTAGCCGGATGGTATCCTCGCGGCTCAGTTTTTCCAGCCGCACCTGTGAAACAATCCGGCTCAAGAAGTTGGGCCGGGCAGCGACCTTGCGGGAAAGTTCTTCCTGACCGAAAAGAATAATCTGGACCAGTTTTTCGCTGCCGGTTTCAAAATTAAGCAACTGGCGCAGCAGTTCCAGGTTGTATTTGGTGGCGGTCTGGGATTCGTCTACCAGCAGGACCAGCGAATTACCGGCTTTCTGGGTTTCCTCCACCAGCAAGCTCTTGAACTGGCGTTTGAGGGCTTCCACCTGGCGGGAAACCGGTTCCAGACCGTATTCGTGCAGGATATTGATCATAAGCTGGGAGGGAGTGGCCGACAGGTCATCCAGATAAGCCACCCGGTAATCCGAGCGGGTGGAGAGGCGGCTACGCATGATCGAGCAAATCGAACTCTTGCCGGTGCCGACCGCGCCCAGGACCATTGCCAGGCCCATGCGGTCGCGGACGACTTGCAGGCAAATCGAAATGACTTTTTTATATTGCTCACTCAAATAGACGAAGCGAGGGTCGGTGCCTGTCACCTGAAAAGGCGGCTCGAACAGCTCGTAAAAATTTACGTAATATTCTAGCCCAAGCCGGTCTAAATGCGCGGATGCTTCAAACGGGCGGGCTATTATGTCG
>JAYSYV010000264.1:0-2119 GCA_043727245.1 Chloroflexota bacterium
CAATTGTTTTTAATCAGGGTTGGCCTTAATATAGACGCAGGTTTTACAAATTCTACCTACATCATATGCCTGATTAACATGAAACACAAATGATTTTAGTCCTGAGAATATTTGCAGGTGTACTGTGCCTGTGATGAACCTGAACCACTCGACTGTGTTTAGAATGGAGTAATTACTATGTTTTTTAGCCAACAACAGCTTGTGCAATTTCAAAATGAAGGTTACGTAGCGGTGCCAGATTTCTGGAATAAAACGGAAATTACAGCTATCCAGAATGAAGTCAGCCGCCTCAAAAAAGAGGGTTTATTGCATAACATTGCAACTGACGGGGATGGCAAGACCCATTCCAGAGTCAAACAAAATTTGCAACTTTGCCCAATGTTTGACAAGAGCGACTTTGTGCGGGCTTTGCCTTTTTCAGACAAGGTTACAGGGGCAGTGCACGAACTTATTGGTGACCCGGTCTTGCTACACCTGGACCAGGTTTTTCTCAAACCAGGTGGCAACGGGGCCGGGACCAACTGGCACCAGGACAACGCCTACTTTAAAATCGATAATCTTCTAAAAGGCACGGCTATGTGGACGGCCGTTCATGATGCCACCGTTGCCAACGGAACGCTGCATCTTATTCCGGGTAGTTTCAGGCAGGTGTATGAGCATAGCCGTGACCCTGAAAGCGATCATCACTTACGCTGCTATCCGCCGGAAGAAAAAGCCATCCCGATTGAGTTATCCGCCGGTGGAGTAGTGTTTTTCTGCTACGGTACTGCCCACTGCACCCTGGGTAATAATACCGATAAGGAACGGGCAGGTTTAGCTTTACATTTTCTTAATGCTGATTATGTGAATTTAAACACTAAAGATGTCATGGACATCAAACCATATCTAACTGGCCCGCTTGCCACGGGCGGACTTATAGAATACGGGGTAAACGTGAAAGATACCTGGAATGAACAGGTAGATCGCCTCCTGGGATTAAAAGCTTAACCACACCAAGCCGGTCTATTTATCAACCTGACTGTTCTTACTCTTGACGGTATTGTCAGGTTAAGGAAGCGCGAGAAAGCAAAATGTGAGACACTGCTCGTAACTCCTATTAGCCTTCTTTACCAATGAAAGCAACCTTCCAACTGAAAACCAAATTGATCCAACCTCAGAAAATGAAAGCAGCCCCTTCTTATAAGGGACATCGCTACCCTACCAAGATTATTGAAGAAGCCGTCTGGCTCTACTTCAACTTTGCTCTCAGTTTTAGAGAAGTCGAAATGATGCCGGCACGGCGTGGAGTTGAGGTAAGTTATGAAACTATTCGGCAGTGGTGTCTCAAGTTCGGCCAGGCTTACGCTAACAAACTGCGCCGTCGGCGTCCTCGTCCCGGCAATAAATGGCACCTGGATGAAGTAGTGCTAAAAATCAAAGGGGAACAATGCTATCTATGGCGAGCAGTTGATCAAGAGCGCGTAATTTTAGATATTCTGGTTCAATCCCGGCGCAACACCAGGGCCGCCACCAGGTTTTTCAAGAAGTTACTCAAGGGGTTAGAGTATGTTCCAGGGGTGATAATCACCGATAAACTGAGAAGTTACGGCGCGGCAAAAAAGGAGTTGCTGCCAAAGGTAGAACACCGCCAGCACAAAAGATTAAATAACCGGGCCGAGAATTCACATCAACCAACCAGGGTGCGCGAGAAATTAATGCGACGATTTAAGTCGCAAGGACAGGCCCAACGGTTTCTACCAGCCCAGGGTCTGATCCGAGAGCATTTGCGGCCAAAAAGGCATAAGGTCTCGGCCTCAGATTATCGTGCGAAAATGCAGGAGCAATTTACAACCTGGAATGAAGTAACGAGGCTTTCTACAGCTACATAAAGTGCAAATCACCAACCTATGACCAGCCTAAACCCTGTTTGGAGAAACTTGATTAAGTTCACCCCTGTAATTGCCTGAACTAAAAATTAACTTGACAATACCGTTTTACCTTTTACCTTCAAGAATGAAAATGGAAATAGTAGAACAACCAAGATTGATTGATAAGCGAGCTATAATCTGGTAAGGTTATGGCATGAAAAAATATATAATCGAACTTCCCGATACTGACCGCGAATATCTCTTAGAATTTA
>JAYSYV010000265.1:0-2116 GCA_043727245.1 Chloroflexota bacterium
GGGGAAGAAAAGCTACCGGCTAAAGCGGTCTGGTCGGGGAAGAAATTAAGGACCAGGGCCGACAGAAAACAAACCGATGTCAACATTCCTAACCAGGCTATTCGAGTAAGGCCGGGGACTGGCCTTTTTGCCGCAAAGCTTTTATTTCTCTCGATCAAAAGTAGCCACCTCCACTTTCACATCCATGATTTATGAAAAGACACCACAGCTATTATAACTTGTGGTGTCTTTACTTTAACGCTTAGAAGGTTTAACGATTGCCAGTACTGGCCGGGATTAGCGGGGCGGTCAACACAGCCTTACGCCATTCGCGATAGTGCTGCCCAACGTTCCCCATCTCAACCTGGAAACTCTGGCTGTTGGCCGGGGTAAAGGTCAGGACGCGCCGTTCAAAGATTTGTACCATCACATCCTGTTCCAGGCCGCCAACTACGGAACGAGTCCAATAGGCTTCACTCAGGGGCAAGCCCATCGTCGAGAGCCAGTCTACTACCGGCCCTTGAATATAGATGCCGTTTACGTAAATCGAGCCGGTCTGGTTCATGAATTTCCAGAAAGTGTCAGGAATATTGTGTTGCAAAGTTTTATCGTAGTAAACATTCTTGACATTGTACTTCGCGCCAAGCCCGGCCTCGGTGCCGGTAGACCCATCCTTGTTCAGGGTAGCGCTAATTACCTGACCGCCGCGCTCTTCAACCCGGTTTTCCTGGTCAATCGTGGAAACCTTGCGGAAAGAAGCGTAAGTCGGATTCTGGTTGGTTCCCTGGTCCCCGGCGATTTTGATTTTATCGTTGGCGGGATACTGCTTGAAGCTATTATCACCAAGCTGCATCAAGCCGGTGATAAGCTCTTTTGCCAGTAGACCGTTGGTGACAGCCCGGCCCTGGGTCTGTTCCATCCTGGTCTTGTCGAAGTACTGCACCTGGCGGGTGTTGCCCTCGGCGTAGGGTTCGGTAACAAGGCCGGTAATACTCGGCCCCCAGGTCCAGGAACGGCTGACCTGACCATCCACAATAGCCTTGTCGGAACGTTCCCAGAGTTGCTGGAACTGGTTCAGCCCGATAGGCGCGTTACGCTGGTCCTGGCCCAGGTCAACCGGCGGGACCGGAGTCGTATTACCGCTAATATTGAAACCGGTGCTGGTAGTCAAGCCATTGGTAACTGCCGGGCTGCCGCTGGCCGGGCTGGCATTCAGAGTAAAGCCGCTGCCGCCTTTATCAAGCTGGACCGCGCTAAACTGGGCCACCCCGTTGGTAACTGTCGCTACGTCACCGCTAATAGCCGCCCCACCAGGATTATTAGCCAGGCTGAGTGTAATCTGGCCGTTATAGTTCTTGACCAGGCCGCCATTTTGGTCTAGCACATTGACCGAAGGCTGCTGGCCCAACGGTTTACCTGCTTCGCCGCTACCCGGCTGTGTGCCGAATTGAAGGGAAGTAGGGGCGAGGGTGGTCGCACTGGCTTCGCTAGAATAAGCGGTGTACCCGCTGTTGCTCCTGGCCCGAATCCGGTAAGCATAAGTAGTGTTCATATTCATACTACCATCGGTATAGGCGGTGGAATTAGCTGCCGAAGTGCCTACCTCGGCCCAGCCGTCGCCGCTGGTGCGCCGTTCGATACGGAAATCCAACTCCCCGTTAGACTTGTCTTTCCAGGTCAGGTTAACTTTGCTGGAAGAAACTCCCACGGCAGACACACTCGAAGGCGGCAAGAACGCTGTAGGGTCGGTCGGAGTGCCTGGGTTGGTCGGAGGAGTGCCGGGGTTGGTTGGGTCTGTGCCAGGGTCGCCTGGATTGCTCGGTGGGACCGGCTGAGAAGGCGGCAAACTGCCAGGGCCGGTATAATCGGCATAACTGTAGAAAGTGGATTCTGGTATGTTGCCGTTAAAACTGGTTGCCACGTGAATCTTGGAGCCGATACCGGTGGCATCTATCGCCACGCCAGGGTTAGCGGTGGTGTCGCGCGAGTAGACCGCTATAGGGCTGCTGAAGCTGGCCCCTTTGTCGGCGGAAGTAACTACCCATGTTCCAATATACCCGGCTTCGCTGCTCATCACTACCCACAAAGTGCCATCCGGGCTGATGCTGGCGTTGACCCGGCTGAGATTAGCTCCCGG
>JAYSYV010000266.1:0-2111 GCA_043727245.1 Chloroflexota bacterium
AGCCGCGATGGAATGTTACTGGGTAAACCCCACTATTTGATAAATGGCAACCCCGATCTTTCGGTCCGCTTTATGGATGGCTTGATAGATAGCAGCCCGGTCTGGAACCGTTCGGTCCGAAGTGAAACTTTTAGTAAATATATCCGCAAAATTGACCGCAGTTATATAATTTCCGCTTTACAAAGTATTCAAGATAAACACGAATTACGCGCCAATGAATTACGCAGCGCCGGGCGGGTCAGCGAAGCCGAGCAATGCGACCTGGTTGTCACCCGGCTAGGGAAAATTATTCAGTTATCAGCCGATGCGCCGCTCCAGCCTACCGGTTTCAGCCGGACGTTAAGTACGGCCTATACCAGCGGCTATATGCCTCGCCCGGTAACGGTCCCGCTGCCGCCCGCGCCCAAGCCGAATAAAGTCGTTACCGCCGAAGTTAACCGGGTAATCGAACATCTAAAGCGTGAAAAACTTTATTACCCCGACGAATTAATCTGGCGTTATCATATTTCGCTTGTTTCCAAGCCTTTTGTTATTCTGACGGGCGTTTCGGGCGGCGGTAAGACCCGACTGACCCAGGTCTACGCTGAAGCAATGAACGGCAAATATTGCCTGGTCAGCATCCGGCCCGACTGGCAGTCCAATGACAGTTTGTTAGGCAATTACGACATCTTAAACAAACATTTTGTACCCTCCGAGTTCTGCAAACATGTCTATAACGCCTCGGTTGCATATGAAAAAGACCCCCGCAATCCTCGCAAATATTTCGTCTGCCTGGATGAAATGAACCTGGCGCGGGCCGAATATTATTTCTCGGATTTCTTGAGTCGCATGGAAGTCAAAGGCGATTTGCGTAAAATCCGGTTGTACGACCAGCCCAAAGGGCCGGACGATGAAGTAGATCAAGACCTGGTTATTCCGTCAAACCTCTACATTACCGGCACGGTCAACCTGGATGAAACGACCCATACATTCAGCCGCAAGGTGCTGGACCGGGCCAACATCATCAAGATTGACCGCATCGAAATCGGCCATATGCTGGACCTGTTGCGTAACGATTACTCCGACGACCTGCTGGAATTCGTGGGTACTCACCTCAAGGAAATCAACCTGCGCCTGGCCGAAGCCGGTCAACAATTTGGCTACAGGACGGTCCATGAAATCCTGGATTGGGTAGACGAGGCTTACCAGGCCGGGTATTTTACGATGGCGGCGGCCCTGGATATTCAAATTGTCCAGAAAGTGCTGGTCAAACTCGAAGTGTCGAGCGACCACAACCGCCAGCGGGTCATGCTGGAAAAGCTGACAACTTACTTCGAGCAAGAGGCCCGCAGCCCGGAGTCGGACCGGCCCCTTTTCGAGCGGAGTCACGAGGCTATCATGGAACTGAGCAGCAAATTGGAAGAAGATGATGTGGTCATCGGACAACTATAACCAGTCGGGATTAGGTAGCGAGCTTCCACGTTCCTCCCTGACTCCGTCTCCGGCCTGGCGATCCGGCGAAATTAGCGGGGAAGAACTGGAACTTTTGCAGCAAGTACGGGTGCTGGTGAACCGCCAGTACTTGCCCTGGCACGGCGAAGTAGGCCTGGGCGAACGCGAACGTCTGACCTTCGAGATTGATGCCGGGGACGTACCGCTAGATATTTACCAGCTTACCCTGGAACTCGAACGGGACGAGGTTAGCCAGGGTATTCCGGTCGAATGGAATGTGTTGCGGGCCAACTACAAGGTCAGCACCCGCGAGTGGCAGCAGCGCATGCAGGAAGACCAGTATGCCGGGGATTGCAGCGTAACTTTGCTCTATCGCGGTCTGCCCGTACCGGGTTTTACCTCTAATATCCAGCTTCAAGTGACGCGTCTGGCCGAACAGCACTACGAATACATGCGCGAGGTTCTGAAGCGCCAGAACGAAAAAGTGCTTTACAGCCACAAAGGACGCGCTCACGAAATTTCGATGCTTGCCGGGGTCAAGACGGTGGCTTCGGCTCGCTACGATATTGTTGCGGCCTACTACCAGCGCATGGTTAATGTGCTGCCGGAGATTCTAGACCAGCCCCACCGGGTTTTGCGCCGCATGATTACCAATGTCCCGGCCAATACGGTTAACGCCC
>JAYSYV010000267.1:0-6572 GCA_043727245.1 Chloroflexota bacterium
CGATATAGAAACCTTTAAATTAGCTCTGAAGCATGTAGCAGAGGCCCAGGTAGGAGGGATAACAGCCCTATCACGTATAACCCATCTTAACCGCGTTTCCCTTTATCGTACTTTTTCGGAAAAGGGCAATCCAAGTCTGGAAACGCTTACCAAAATACTAAACGCTTTAGGATTGAGAATTAGTGTTACTCCTCAAACATCAAGTTCGATAGAAAGTGCTGTTACTAAAGCTAAATGATTATGAAGGAACTCTTCTATTTAATTCTGTGGATTAAAACTACTGCTCCTGACACATTGACAAAAACTTGCCCCGCTGATAAATTGAGTTGGAATTGGTAAAAACCAGAAATCCTGGCAAAGATTTAGGCCCATTTAGCAGGGTAGAGCAGGAAAAATGAGTAAAAAAGCAAAGAAATCCCTTTCTAAAAGACCACTGGCAAAAAAGGGTTGGCTGGTTAGTCCACGCCAGATTGAAGACTGGTTAAGGCAAGCTAGTAATCAGTTGGTTGAAGGTAAACATAACCAGGTAATCACCACTTGCCAGCGGATATTACGAGTGGCCCCACCGGATGCTACAACAATGCGGGCTGAAGCCTTGCAATATCTCGGCGCAGCTCAGGCCATGCTACAAAATTACTACGATAGTTATGACGCTTTTACCCAGGCATTAGCCTTTACCCCTGACGACCCTCGACTTTGGTACAATCGAGGCATGACTTGCCGGTTTGTGGGCCGGATGGGCCAATCACAGCGTGACCTGGAACTAGCACTGGAACTCGAAAGCCCTGACAACAAATTGGCGGGCCGCATGGCCGAGGACTTAAAAGTTAGCCGGGATTTTGCCGAGCAGTCCAGGGCGCTGCGGGGAAGTGATTTCACACTTGATCAATTAATCGAGCAAGAGGGTTACTTTCATGAAGCGATGAATCTGATGGCTTCCAGATGCTGGGCGGAAGGGGAAGAGCTTTTTCGGCGGGTAATCGCGATGGGCGACTGTTTACCGCAGCCCTGGGGCAATCTGGGAGTCTGTTTAATGATGCGGGAACGGTATGATGAGGCCGAGGTCGCCCTGCGGAGGGCGTTAGAACTGGACCCGGAATATGAGCATGCCCGGCGCAACCTGGATGCGGCCTTAGAAACCAAACGAACCGGCCAAAAACCGGTAATGGGCGGAATTACTGAACCATTCAAGGATAAAAAGATCAAACAGGCGATTGTTTTTGAAAAGGAATGACTACCAGTTCGTAAGTTAAATTCGTTTGAGAGTTTCTGGGGTTACTCCTACTCCGGAATTTTCTAAAATCAATTGAAAGCAGTAACAAAAGAGGTAGTAGAAACTGTCCGAAACCCCTTTGCGTTGGGTACAGTTTAATTTGTTACACCAAATACTTCTGAAGTTTACATTTAGCCTGCCCTTGACGTATATACTTTTGAATGGTGCATTTGGCAACCTTAATGTTGTGGGCAAGAATTATTTGGAGCCGCAGCTAAATCTGTTGTACCGATAGCTTCGATAAAATAATTGTTGCCCTCACACGGTTATTGCCACTTACGTGGTCTGCCCCTGGTCTTCTTAATCTCCTGGCTTAAGCCGGGTATGGCATTTAGCGGAGAATGAGGCCGGTAGACCTCCGAGAGCCGGTCAACGTTATCATGGAGATAGATCTGGGTAGTCTTGACATCGGTATGCCCCATAAGACCTTTAAGGTCGTACAGGTTAACTCCCTGGCCGGTCATAGTAGTGGCATAGGTATGGCGCAACTGGTGGGCGTGGAAGTTAACCCCGCTTTCCTCTCTTATTCTTCTTACCAGAGACTGGCAACCGAAAAAAGAAAGGGGCATACCGTCTACTGTTACCCAGAAGACATCAGTGCTGTTAGTAGATTGTCCCTGGCGAATCGGGTGGTAAGGGTGTTGGTAATAGTGAGTCAGAGCCGCTTTACCGTTAGAACTGAACATAGCTACTCGTCGTCCGGTTTTACCCGTGACGGTACACCGTCCTGCTTTCAGGTCCAGGTCGCAAATTCTGATAGAAAGCAGTTCACCCATCCTGATCCCGCTGTCCAGTAACAGGGCGACAATAGCCAGGTCACGGGCGCCGGTAAAGCCTTTAAGCCGCTCAGGCTGGTTAAGAAAGCGGAAGAGCCGGGCCAGGTCCTCCCCGTCCACCAGCTTGATAATTTTATCCTGTTTGTTTTTGTTGGTGAACTTGACGATGCGGTTGATGGGAGTGTGCTCGATGTATTCTTCCTGTTCCAACCAGTTGAAGAAGACTTTAACGTGGCGTCCGTAGGTAGAGACGGTGGTTGGTGAAAGGGTTTGCCTGCCGGGTTGGACCGCAGTGCCCCAGCGAATATCCGCCGTAGTTCTAAGATAGGCGGCAAATTCCCTGACATGTTTAGTGGTAACATAGGCCGGATAAGGTTCTTTCCCTTCGTCCTTGTGAGAATAATCGGCCCACCACCAGTAGAATCTGGAAACGAATTCGCGGTAATCCAGGAGGGTTTTGGCGGCAAGACCGCCAGCTTTACAGTAATCGAGCCATTCCTCGATCAATTCCTGGAAAGGGGTTAAGGGGGAGGAAGCAGGGGCAGACGCTAAAATACCCTTCGTCTCAGCTCCCTTTGGAGAAGCTTTTTCGGAGGGTATTTTTGGTGTATCAGATGTTTTTCTTTTCATAATGACTCCTTTATTTTGGTTAAGGAGCCACTTTTGCACAAGGCTTTTAGCCTATTGGAACGCGATAAAAGACTGGGGTACAGGGATTCGAACCCCAACTGGCTGATTCAGAGTCAGATGTCCTACCGTTAGACGATACCCCATCGTTATAATTACCGGGAAATTCTCCCGGAGCGAAACGGATTATAACATGTCGTCCGGCTTAATGCAAGGTGCTGACCGGGGAAATTTCCGGTTATATGCGACTTCGTTGAAAACTTTCTAGCACGGCATACCGCTTTTTCTTGCCTAAATTCAAGACCTTGCAATATAATTGCTTCAGATAGAGCTGCATAAACTGGCTAAGGCTATATCTCTAAAGACAAAAGTTGCGCGGACCAGCTATATGAAGCTCTTACCCGGTTGAAGGACGTGGTATTATAAACTGGGCTGGAGCGGTTTAACTATACTGACGTAGATGGACTTTATTCAAAAAGATTTGCCTGGTTAAGTTCCATAAATTCTGTCGCAAAGAACCATAAATAATCGAATTATTAAAAAACAGGTTTACATAATATTTAGATGTCAGGCGGAGTCAAAAGACTGTCCACATTATGGAAAATAGATTTATTATTTATCCACAGATTATCAACATGTAGTTCCACAAATTGGGCATAACTAATTATAAAAGTAAGAGAGGCAACTTCCGAAAAAGTCGCCTCTCATGCCGCTACCCTGTAGCTGGAAATTGTGTTGCATCTCGTCAGCGCCGTTTAGCCGCCCTGGAGTCTTGCTTGTAGCTTACCTGGTTTGACCGCGAATCTCGCTTGCCACCACGACCATAAACAGCCTTCATAGCCTCAAAATCATCTCCGAAGACCATTTCGGCCCATAATGGACCCATTTCCGCGTAATCCTGGTAAGCAGTTTCGTAGTCATCAATATAATCGGACATACTGCGCGTACCCTTTTGAGCCATTGATTGTACCCCCCTTTTAACAGCAAACCGTGGCCTAAATTATTACAGTTCCGTTTGTGCCACACGTGTACATATTGTTGTCACGTTTATACCATATATAGTAGCATAATCTCTATAAATTGCAATAGCTAAAAATTGGGAAAAAAGAACCAAATTCTAAAAAATCGATTGTGATTTCTCCCTCATATAATTTATTTTTGAACAATTCATAGGCTTAGGCAACCTAATGTTAACCACTCCTGACCGGTTACCACCCCTTATATCGCAAGGAGTTCAGTTGGGAGCATGAGAAAGTCTATTATTCCTTCGTTGTGTTGAGTTGTCCCGGCAAACGGAAGCCCTGGTTAATATATCTGCCGGAATAAACCTGTGGAGCCGTTTATCAGAGAATTCAAAACTTCTAAAGATTGGTCGAAAAAATGTAAAAAGGGCTGTAATTATTTTCTTAAATCCGGCGTTTGAACTAATAGAAGCAGTCAAGGGTAGTAGCACGCGGGTTAGTGAGCAGGAAAGACACACTCTTACCAATCATTACAACTTTGAAGATGACTTCTAATTAAAGCCACCAGGAATTTAAAATACTAATCTCCGGCGCATTTTTGGAACTCAGGTTGGTTCCACTAAAAACCCCGAAAAAATAATAACGAACTTTGAAAGGAGCAGGCGATGCGAAAACAGCCTTCTATTTGGTTTACCTTCTTTATGCTGATATGTATGAGTTTGTCTTTAGTGCTGGCGGCCTGTGGCGAAGCGACATTAACAACCAATCCTAATAATACCGCTGCTACCAAAACTTCCGAACCTGTCACTACATCTGCCGCCAGTACGACCGCTACCAACACGCCTGGCTCCACTTCGGCAACTACAGCAACCGCCGCGACTTCGACAGCCGCCGCGACTTCGACAGCCGCGGCAACTACAGCCGCCGCGACCACAGCCGCCGCTTCATCTGGCAAAACTGAGGAAAAACCGGCTGTTCCTGTCGCTGATTCCGGCACCACATCCGGTACAACAGCCGCCGGTGCGACTACGGCTGCGGCGGCTTCCGGGTCGGGCGCTCCTGGTGATTCGTCTGGCTCCTACCCTGCGCCGACCAAGGGCAATGGCGGTACTTCGCCCAATCAGCCGGTCTATAATCAGCAACCGCTTAAAGCCGGTGCCGTTGATGATAACTTAAAGTTTGCCGACTATTTGCAGTATCTACAAAATTACCGTGACAAGCAGGTGCTGGCTTTCGATATAAGTGAACGCTACACTCTAAGTGTGGTGGATGGCAACAGCCGGACCGTCGCCAATGCTACGGTCAAAATTTTCAGCAACCAGACCTTGATTTTCCAGGGCAAAACCTACTCTAACGGCCAGACCTTGTTTTTCCCTAAAGCTATTCCGGCAGCTTCCCAGGTATCTCAATTTGACGTGACGGTAGAAAAGGACGGCCAGACCCTGAGTAAATCGTTCAAAAGAATAGAGCAGGGTAGCAACCAGAATCAGATTAACGGCGCTACCTGGACCCTGGAATTATCCGGTTTAGTACGTTCGCAGCAACAGCAGACTCCGGCAACCCTGGATTTGCTTTTCTTGCTGGACTCGACCGGCAGCATGGGAGGCGAAATCCGGCGCATTCAGCAGACGATTAGCGACATTTCCTATCGGATTACCACTTTGCCCGGTCAGCCCCGCCTGCGCTTTGGGATTGTCACTTACCGCGACCGGGGCGACAGCTACATTACTCGCAAGTTTGGCTTCACCGAAAGTTTGGGCGAGTTTAGCGGTTTCTTGAACTCTATTTCGGCTGGCGGCGGCGGTGATTATCCAGAGTCCCTGAATGAAGGTCTGCACGTGGCGGTCAACGAGATGAACTGGAACAGCGGCGAAGCCCTGCGCCTGACTTTCCTGGTAGCCGATGCTCCGCCTCACCTTGATTATCCTAACGACTATAAATACACCAACGAACTGGTGGATGCGGTCCGGCAAGGTATCAAGGTTTACACGATTGGGGCGAGTGGCCTGAACAAACAGGGCGAGTATGTCTTCCGGCAGTTGTCCCAGATAACGCTCTCCCAGTTCCTCTTTATAACTCGTGGCGGCGATGAGAACCAGTCCGGCAGCGGTGGCCCGGCCAGTAACACCGACATCAGCAGCGCCGAAAAGAGCCTGGATCAACTCGTGGTCGAAATCGTCCGGCAGGAACTAAACAACCTCACTCAATAATCGGACGCAACCTTTAACGACTATTATTCAAGGTATAAAAACCCGGAGTTACTCTTGAAGTTTACTCCGGTTATATTATTTGGAGAATGATTATGAGGTCTCGTTTGTGGAAATAGAGGAAATCTAGCATTGGTACTCCCGCCAGACCGGCAACCAACTCCTGTGAAAACGAGAAATTCACGGGTGAGTGGGTTGCTAATCCGGCGGTTTTAGTTTGAGTGTATAACGGTTTTGAGTTCAAGAGAGCCTGCCTTACTCAAAAACCGGTTGGGTATCCTGGGCAAGCTTGCGGCCAAAGGCGATTAGCTGATGCCCAAATTGCTGCTTCAGGGAGAGCCTGGACTTGAGTTGACCCAGTTTGGCTTCCCGTATCTGACGGTTCTTCTCGGCTTGCTTTTGAAAGCGTTCGCCGGTTTCGTGAGCGTCGTATAACAGATCGAATTGCTTGTCCACGATTTTCCTTTCAACTATACGTAATTGGTTACTGAATAATGTGTTATTACTTATTATTCTAATCCTCATTTCAACGATTAAGAGCTTATTTTCAGGCACTAAAAAGCGCGACCGATAAGATTTACTCATCAATCACGCTTTCTTGCGGGCCTGGAGAACTCTGCCCGTCTACTCTAAACTTAGCTCGATAAAGGCGGTTTTCGCCAGGCGTTCTGCCTGGTTTGGTCCGCTATCTTCGGCTTCCAGTCCTTAGTTTGAGGGTTTACAGTTC
>JAYSYV010000268.1:0-2107 GCA_043727245.1 Chloroflexota bacterium
AAAGGCCGCAGCGTCCGCAAGTCTACTACTTCGACCGAAATCCCTTCCTGTTCGAGGGTCCGGGCGGCTTGCAGCGATTGGTGCAGCATCATACCGTAGGCGAACACGCTCAGGTTAGTTCCTTCTTTGACCACTTTAGCCTTGCCGATTGGCACTATATAATCCCCCGCCGGGATTTCCTGCTTGGCCGAAGGTAGCGAATAGGTTTTCTTATGCTCGAAAAAAACTACCGGGTCGTTGTCGCGGATAGCCGCTTTGAGCAGACCTTTGTAGTCGTAAGGAAAAGAGGGTGTTACCACTTTGAGGCCCGGCCACATAGCAAACATGGCCTCAACGCTCTGGCTGTGGTACATGCCGCCCTGAACTCCGCCGCCGTAAGGGGCGCGAAAGACCACCGGGCAGCTAAAAGTGTTATTGGAACGGTAGCGAAAGCGAGCCGCCTCGTCAATAATCTGCTCCACTGCCGGATGAATAAAATCGGCAAACTGGAACTCGGCTACCGGGCGCATACCCCGTACCGCTGCCCCAATCGCGACCCCGGCAATGGCGCTTTCGGCCAGGGGCGTATCCAGCACGCGCATTTCGCCGAACTCTTTTTGCAGCCCGTCCGTTACCCGGAAGACTCCGCCACGCTGCCCGACATCTTCACCAAGCACAAAGACATTCTCGTCCCGGCGCATTTCCTCAAAAAGAGCGTCACGCACCGCCTCTAAAACTGTTTTAACCGGCATTGTTATTGCTGACCCTCCTCGGCGTAGACGTAGCGCATAATAGTATCGGGGGTTGGGGCCGGGGCGGCTTCGGCATAACGTTGGGCCTCGTCCACGGCTTGTTTCGCCCGTACGCGAATAGCCTGCTCCCCTTCTTTGCTGATAAGACCCTGTTCTTCCAAATAGCGTTCAAACCGGATAATGGGGTCTTTCAGCCGCCATTCCTCCACTTCCTCTTTGGTCCGGTAAGCCCGGTCATCGTCACTGGAGGAGTGAGGCCGGTAGCGGTAGGTCTTGGCCTCTACCAGGGTCGGTCCTTCGCCCCGGCGGGCGCGGTCGGTAGCATCGCGGGCCACTCGGTAAACTTCCAGCAAGTCGTTGCCGTCAACTACCACGCCGGGCATACCATAGGCGCTGGCCCTTTCGGCAATATCCTTAATATTCATCTGGAGGGAAATCGGCACCGAGATGGCGTAGCCGTTATTTTCCACAACGAAGACCACTGGCAAGTTGTGAATGGAGGCAAAATTGAGGGCTTCGTGGAAGTCGCCTTTGCTGGTCCCGCCGTCACCAACGAAAGTATAGGTAACTTTGTCATCGCCTTTGAGTTTGGAGGCATAGCCGGAACCGGTGGCCTGGGTCAACTGAGTCGCCACCGGGCTGGACACGCTTATCATGTTCAACCGGGCCAGGCCGAAATGGGAAGGCATCTGGCGGCCACCGCTGGAAGGGTCTTCGGCCCTGGATAACTGGTGCAGCATCACTTCGGTCGGGGTCATGCCCATAGACATTGCCAGGGCCAGGCTGCGATAATAGGGCCAAACAACGTCGTAACCGGATTTCAAAGCCTTAGCAAAACCGACCTGGGTGGCCTCTTGCCCGGCGCATGAAATGACAAAGGCGGTCTTGCCCTGCCGATTCAACAGCCAGATTCGCTCGTCCAGGGTCCGGGCCAGAACCAGGTTGTAAAACATTTCCAGCATGTCATTTTTACTCAGGCCCAATTCCTGCCATTTGGAAGTGGCGGGTTGGGAAACTCCTTCTGGTTGGGTCGGAGTCACTTTGCGGTCTTTCGCAGTTGGTTCGTTAATCGAACGCATTATTATTGCCTCCAAAAAATTGCAAATTAAAGCTTGCTTTAGAGTTGAGCAGGCTGGCAGAGGCTACAGCTTTTAGGCGGTAGTTTATATCTCCATCTGAAAATGTAAAGAATTTCCGGCGCAGACCGTTATCGGGCCTGACGCTGCCAGAAATAGCAGAAAATTTGTATAAAAAGCTAAACCGGGAGCAGGGGGAAAACCTGTTAAAGCGGCAATTGCCGAGATAGAATGAAAAAGGGTTAAAAGAAACCAGGGGAGAAGGCCGAGTAGTACGGGTAAATGTTGAAAACCAATTGA
>JAYSYV010000269.1:0-2103 GCA_043727245.1 Chloroflexota bacterium
TGCAAGGCTGGACGGCCTGTAGCAAGCACAACTTCTATAACAATTTTGGCTCGAAATCCCGAGAAGCCGCAAGGTTTGCCGGGATTTTTAATTTTATACTTCCGGTATGCTTTAAAAGGAGCTTTATGAACGCCTTTGAACTGCTAGACTTTAATGAAGCGAAGGAGCAAGTCACCAGCGGTAAAGTCAGTACAGCCCTGCCGAAGCTGTTCAAGCTCGCTGCCGCTTATCCGTTGAACCGCGAGATTCAAGCTGCGGTCAGAGATGCTCTTAATGCGAATTTACCTGCCGTTAAACCCGCCGCAACTACCCCCTCTGTTCCCATAGCTGCCGCTGCGCCAGTAACCACCAAAAGCCCCCTCAAAGCTAAAGCCTGGTACGGATTACCGGTTATAGGTACGATTGTGACGCTTGTTGGAGCTTTTCTTCCCTGGATTACCGTGTCACAGGCTGGAACAGCCGGGACGACCGAAGCGAACTTTAACAGCCTGGGCGGTAGCATCTCGGCTGACACATTACAAACCGGCCTACTTGAGAAGGTAACGGCGATAGTCCTGGGCAACCTGCACGGCTCGATATTGCTGGCGGTCCTGGGAGTTTTAATAGCTGCCACCCTGATAGGGCTTTTTACCTCCGGCAAAAGTGCGGCCCTGGTTATGCTTTTAAGTTCCGCCGGTGGTTTAGGGCTGCTGGGATGGAGCTATGCCGAAATAAAGTCGGCCATAGACATGGTGAGTACCTTATCAACCAATTCTGTGGGTACGCTGGCCGCCCAGCCGGGACCAGGCTTTTGGGGGTCTGTCCTGGGAATTGTCATAAATCTGGTTGGAACAATCGTGGTTATAGCCCGGATAAATCCCGTTGGGAAAATTAAACAAGGGCTGGAGGATTTGACTGCCTAGTTATGGGCTGGGGCGGCCCTTGCTATTTTAAATAGGGCTTCAAGACTCTGGGAGCGGCTTTCGTTCAAGCGTATAATACGAGCCGGGCAGGGCTACTCTTTAAGGATAACCTTCCGCCAGCCTCGAACATCGTTACAGATAAAAATAGCGTCAGCCTCCCGTAAATCGGCTACTGAAAGCACCTTCTCACGGGCTGAAGGATTTTCTTCCAGTACATGCTGCCGGTAAATCCCATCAAGTAAGCCGCAAGACCGGGGCGGCGTAAAGAACTGGCCGTTTTTTTGAATAAAAATATTGTTAGTCGCGCCTTCGGTGACTTCTCCCCTCTCGTTGAGGAATATTATATCGGCAAAACCTTCCTGGGCCGCTCGGTAGCTGGCCCGCTCATAACTTGCCCGGTTGGTAGTTTTGTAGTAGACAAAGCGATTTCTTGAGTCGATAGGCTCCGCGCTTATTGAAATGAACAGGGGTACAGCCGCTTTTGGATTTTCAAGCCGGGCCGCCTCGCAGGTAACATCACCAGCCTGGGCGAGTTGCAGCCGCACTTTGTATTTACAACCGGCCTTAAAATTATTCTCCTGCTCTACCAGTAACCCCTTAACATATGCTTCATTATAGTAATAGCCAAAATAACCGGCGGCCTGGGCCAGGCGCTCTAAATGCTTATCTAACCGCTGGTAGCCTCTATCCCACAAGATAGCTTCTAGCAGGGAAAAATCCAGGACCGGAGCGGTTAAAAATTGGGCTTTCAAGGCACACTCCTTATATTCCTCTGCCGCTACCGAGTCATAGACAATCCCGCTGCCGATACCCATTTCGCCCGCGCTGCCGTTAAGGACAACGGTACGAATTGCCACATTGAAAACAGCCCGGCTATGGGTCAGTGCGTTATCAGGGGCAAAATAGCCAATCGAGCCGGTATAAACCCCTCGCGGTAGTGTTTCCAGTTCCCTGATAATTTGCATGGCCCTGATTTTGGGTGCGCCGGTTACAGAACCACACGGAAACAGGCTGTTAAAAAGTTCGCAATAAGTTGTAGCAGGTCTTAAAGTGCCACGGACAGCCGAAGTCATTTGAAAGAGGGTGGCATACTTTTCAACGGTAAAGAGTTCTGTAACCTTTACTGAGCCAACCTCGCAGACCTGGCCTATATCATTCCGCAGCAGGTCTACAATCATGACATTTTCAGCCCGGTTCTTTG
>JAYSYV010000270.1:0-2100 GCA_043727245.1 Chloroflexota bacterium
ACATTGAGCCGTTGGCCGCTTTCAATGACGGTGCGCTGGCGCTCCTCTTTAACCTGCTCGTCCTGGTAACGTTCCAAAAGCGGCAAAGCCACCCCGACAGCGGCAGCTACCGCAAGCAGCGCTACAAAAGAGTAGGTGATAATAAGGGTGGTACTGAGCCGCCAGCCTTTTACTTTGCCACTTACAACCATAATCTTACCTTTAATTCGTGGAACCTAGAACATACACCGTGGAAAGTACAAAATACTTCTTTACAACCAAATTACCAATTAAACCAGGACCAGACCCGCGCCATCATTTACGTTTAACAATTAACGTTTCACGCCTTCCGTCAGTTGCCAGCCCTTCAATTGTTGAAAACGTAGAGTTTCCCACCAGTTACCGGCCCAATCTTCTGAATAAAATTCAATCAACTGGAGATCACGCGCCTGGAAAGAGCCTTTGAGGGAAGTTTCAAAAAAAAACTGGCACAGCCCCAAAATTTGGGCATGTAAGCCCGGTTCAGCCGGAGCGTCACCCTGAACCAGCGTGATATGCGGCGGGAACTTCGACCCACTCGGTTCGACCAGAGAAAATAGACAATCCGGCGCGATATACGGTCTTACAACTTCCCAGATAGCATTATGTAAACTTAGAAAAGCTTCCGTGCGGTCCATACCGAGCAAAATACTCGATTTACCCCCACTCTGGTTTAAATCCCACAGGCCGGTAAGTTCAGTGACAAAGGCCGGGGTTTGGGCAAAAAGAGCATCCAGGGCCGGCGTAAAATCGGCTGGAGTAGCGCCTTCGGCCAGTTTGGTAAAGCCTTTGAGGGTGCAGTGAACCATAAAAGCCCCGGCAGTCCGGCTATTGAACTCGGTTTGCAATAAATGATGGGCCTGCCCGATTGAAAGCAACAAATGGGGCGGCGGAATCAGATAAACGCCGTACTGGTGATAACTCATGACCGGTCGTGTTCTCTCCTGAAATTATTAGCTTTTCTGGCATCAATCTAGCTGTCTTCGCCTGTTCCCTCACAGGTGATTATAGCTTTGCTCATTTTAGCATACATGGTAAATGTAAAGGCCGAATTAGAGGCGTGTTAAGACTTTGTAAAATTGACATTCAATGTAATCCGGGTAAAATGTTACGGGGCCACTATCAAAGGCGTGACCCCTACGAAAGCTGGTGAGTGGGCGGGACAAAGTGAACTTGATTTCAACGCCGACCTGCTGATGGACAATGCAAACCATAGAAGGTTTAAAGTGTCCAATATTGTCTAAATAAAGTTTTTACACTACAATAGTCATGTTCTGGCCTACAACAAAAATCTGGCACTGTGCAGTGTCTAAATTCCAGGCTGAATTCGTTGTCCATACGCCTCTTTCTATTAAGTTTCGCTCCGCGTAAATTTAACGCTATCCGAGGAGCCTTGATAGGGCGATTAATTAATGTCCTGATAACCGACCGTTTTACCGCCGAAAAGCTACTCCAGGACAATCAGGCCAGAACTGAAATCGAACCGACCACTTTTGTAGCCTGAGCGATTAACAATATTCCAGGATTAGTTTAATAAAACAATAAGGAGTCAGGAATGTATTTCGAGTTGCGGACTTATATTGCGGCCCCTGGCAAGCTGGAAGATTTACAGCAGCGTTTCCGCGATTACACTCTCGGTATTTTTGAAAAACACAAAATGAGCGTGGTGGGCTTCTGGCTGCCCGATGAGCCTGATAACGATAAACTGGTCTATCTGCTAAGTTTCCCAGACCAGACCAGCGCCACAGCGGCCTGGAAGGCTTTTCGGAGTGACCCGGAGTGGCTGGAAGCTAAGGCTAAAACCGAAGAAAATGGACCTTTAGCCGTCCAGGTTAGCAGCCAATTCCTGAATCCTACCGATTATTCCCCATTAAAATAGTTTCCAACTTCAGGAAACGCCAAATAGAGCCATTCTTAATTATCTGACCTTCGTCCAAAACAGCCTGATTTCACTTTTAGCAAAAAGGTGAGCCAGAGCCTAGAAGAAGCGGCTGGCATACTGATGTCCCCGCCTCAAATCCACTTTAACAATGAAATCAGGTTAAAATGTCACTTACTCCTATCCGTACAACAAAACTTCCC
>JAYSYV010000271.1:0-2097 GCA_043727245.1 Chloroflexota bacterium
GTCAACGGGATTGATTTCTTTTCGTTTATTTTCTCCATCATTGTAATTCAGCTTATGATGAATTTCCTGAACCAGTTAGCCCAGCTTAGATAGTGAAGGACCGTTAGCTAAATGACCCAGAGCCGCCTGTTTGACGACGAACCCTCGCCCGCATCTGCGGCTTTTTCGGGTCATACCCTGGAGGTCGCACCCGATGCGCCGCTGGCCGCCCGTATGCGTCCCCAGAATTTCGATGAATTTGTCGGGCAGGAACACCTGACCGGACCGGCCGCCGCTCTGCGCCGGGCGGTGGAGAGCGACCGGCTTTCCTCGATAATTCTTTGGGGGCCGCCCGGTGTCGGGAAAACTACCCTGGCCGAAGTTATTGCTGGACTGACCCGCTCCCATTTTTCCCGGATAAGCGCCACTTCCGCCGGAGTAGCCGACTTACGAAAAGTTGTAGAAGAAGCCCGCCAGCGCCGGAAAGCTACCGCCGGTAAGCAGCGGACTATTTTGTTTATAGACGAAATCCACCGCTTTAATAAAGCCCAACAAGACGCGATTTTGCCGATGGTCGAAAATGGCACGGTAACTTTAATCGGCGCGACCACCGAGAATCCATCTTTTGAGGTAAACGCCGCTTTGCTCTCGCGCAGCCGGGTCTTTGTTATGCGGGCTTTGAGCGATGATGAAATTCGCCTGGTCATTCGCCGGGCTTTAACCGACCCGGTGCGCGGTCTGGGCCAGGAAGCGCTTGAAATCCAACCGGCTGCGGAAGATGCCCTGGTGAACATGGCGAACGGTGATGCTCGTTCGGCCTTGAATATCCTGGAACTGACCGTCACAACCGCGCCGCCTCCGGTTAACCCCGGTTCGCCGGTTGTGATTGATGTCGAGGCGATTGAAAACGCAGTGCAGCAGCGATCCTTGCTCTACGACAAGGACGGCGAGATGCACTATGATATTATCTCGGCTTTACATAAATCTGTGAGAGGCAGCGACCCCGATGCAACCCTGTACTGGGTGGCCCGGATGTTGGAGAGTGGCGAAGACCCCCTCTATGTTGCCCGGCGGCTGGTGCGTATGGCTGTCGAAGACATTGGATTGGCCGACCCCCAGGCGCTACCCCTGGCGATGGCAGCCCAGCAAGCCATGCATTTCCTGGGTATGCCCGAAGGCGCGTTAGCCCTGGCCGAGTGCGCGGTCTACCTGGCGACGGCTCCTAAAAGCAACCGGCTTTATACTGGTTACGGCCAGGCCCAGGCTGATGTCCACCAGACCCGTAACGACCCTGTGCCGCTGCACCTGCGTAACGCTCCTACTCAGCTAATGAAAAATCTTGGTTATGGCAAGGAATACAAGTACGCCCACGACTATGAAGGCGGCTTTGTCTACCAGCAGAATTTGCCGGAAGCCCTGGAAGACCGCCGCTACTATGAACCAACCGACCGAGGTTATGAGCGGGAATTAACCAGACGTTTGGCCGGGTGGCGTAGTGAGGAAATGGCGGCGAGGACCGCGCCTGTTCCGGCTCCCCCTTCTAATCCAGCCCCGGCCCAACCCGTTAGCCCTGCCGCACCTATTCAAGTCCGGCCAAATGCCACGCCTGTTCAAGTTAAACCTGAGCTTACCCAGGCCAAACCTGTTACCCGCCAACCCCTGGCCCAGGTAGCCGAACCTACCGAAGATTACGACCCCGACCCCCCGATTTAATCCTGGAAATTTCATTTTGAAGTAAATAAAAAGAAAAAGGCCGGACCCTATATTTGTAATAGTGGGTCCGGCCTTTTTAGTTATTTAAGGCTGAGGATCGTTATCCACCAGGTGGACGGGCTGGCCTTGCACCAGTAATTGCCAGGTTGTCGTATCGTTCGCGCGGGCGTTGGCATTCGTCAACTGGTAGTCAATTTGGAAGTAATAACATAAGTTTTCCGGTACTCCATTGAGATCACAGGCGAGTTTGTAGTTATTATAATCTGTCAATGAGGGTAGCTGGAAATTCAAGAAAACCCATTGGTCCCCATAATATTGACTACTGTTAACTGTAAACGACTGCAAAGTAGACCTTGTAGCAGACGAACTATAGCTACAATTACTTAAGTTGTAAGGACAGGCCGT
>JAYSYV010000272.1:0-6530 GCA_043727245.1 Chloroflexota bacterium
AACTCAGCTAAATCTCGGTTCATCCCTCGGTCGTTGAACTTTTCCAGCTCAATCTCCACCATCTGCTACTCGGTACTTACCCAGCCTCCTAATCTAAAAAATGGTAGTAATCGTTGCCAGCTCGCCTCAGCATAACTCGCTCCAAAGCAGTTGTCGCGTACCCACATCCCTAAATTGGCTAAGGCCACTTTCAGCATTGTCATTAACTGATCTTTTCGGTCGTCCAGTTCAGCCATCTGCCGTTCCTTGTGGTCTAAGCGGTCTAACTCAGTTTCGAGCTGCTTAATTTTAGTGCGGTACTGCTCCGCTTTGCGGCTTTCCTCATTCGCCCGCTCACGTGCCGCCCATTTTCGCTCCCGGTAGAGCTCTAACCTGGCTCGTTTCTCCACCAGATATTTATCGTTTTCGGTGGCTTCTTTAGCTGCGGTATCAGAGTAAGCCTGCTCAATTACCAGCTTGTAGGGGTTAAACAAACATTCGTGATACCAGGGGCAAGATCAAGACAGTTTTCGAAATAGCTACTCGTCGTAGAAAACTCGTCGTAGAACCTCCCTTCTACGACGAGTTTTTAATTCCTACTCGGTTTTTTTAGCTTTATTTAGCCTGCTATGCTATCCTTTTTTTGTGAGTTTCGCTTAGAAACTTGTCGCATAATCTTTTTAGTCACCTGGTTGCAAAAAGAAAAATGAATAATTCTACGCAGCACTCGGTTCTTTGCCTGCACCCGGAGGATCCTGAAGTATTTTTGGCTTTCGCTGAACTCCTGGCCGGACGTGATCCGAAAACCAAAACGGCTTACCTTGCTACTCTCCGCAACCTCGCTGCCTGGTTAGCCTCTCGACCTGGCGGAAAGCCTTTTAAGGTTGAACTTCTCACCGAAACTGCCCTGCATGGTTATCTGGATTATCTGGTCGTTACTAATTACGCACCGCGCACTCGGGCCAAAGCCCTGAGTGCAATCAGGCGTTTTTGCCGCTTCGCCCTTGAGGAAGGTCTTTTACGCCGTAATCCTGTTAACAATTTACAGCGGCCAACTGTAGTTGCCATGGCTCCCCAGGAATTGAGTGAAGATCAACGCTTTGTACTAAAAACTCTGGTGGAGCGCTATTGTTCAAAACGCCTTGAAGCGATTTTTGCGCTTGGCTACTGGGCCGGGCTACGTTTAAGTGAAGTGGCAACCCTACAAATGGATCAATGCGAAATCAATCAACGGGCCGGAGTTATTACTATTGTTAATTCTAAAGGTGGTAAAACTCGCACCCTTGATTTGCACAACACTGCTAGGCGAGTTCTTTACAATTACCTTTATGAGAATAAAGGCGCAAATGACGCTCGTGATAGCGAAAGTCAGTTTGTGTTTACCAGCCAGAGAGCGGCCTGGTTACGAAACCACTCTCAACCGGACTATCTTTCACCACGCGGTCTGCAACATTTATGGTTCCAGCTTAAATCTAGCGCTAACCACGAGGAATGGGACTTGATACGGGAAGTAAATTTCCACCTGCTGCGTCATGACTGGGCCCATCGTGCCAGAGAAACGGGCTGGAGTTTGGAGGAAATTGCGGTCTATGCCGGCCACCAGACCAAAAATGGTACGCCTGCCATTGCTACAACGGCTCGCTATACCTTGCCCAGTCGGAGACAACTCAAGGAACGCTTACAAATTCTAAAGGGCTAAAACTAAACACACTCCAGGTAAACTTAAAATCTTTCACAGAAAGAGGTCTACTAAAGTGAAACGCTACTGGACTACGGACGAATTAATCGACCACTGGACCTTACTTTCCTCTGAATTGGGACTTGTCAGCGAGAGTAAAACTGACCATAACCGGCTTGGCTTTGCCGCTCTTCTAAAATATTTCCAGCTGGAGGGGCGCTTTCCCCAGTTCAAACATGAAATTCCTTCACCAGTTTTATTTCACCTTGCCAAACAGCTTCAACTCTCAGCCGAAACTTTTCTTCGATACGATTGGCAGGGGCGTTCCATCAAATTACACCGAGCAGCCATTAGAACCTTTTTTGGATACAGGGAGACCACTCTCATTGACACTCATGATTTAACCGAATGGCTTTGCCAACAGGTGCTACCTTCCAATCGCCAGGAGGATTTCCTCAAAAACGCCCTATATACTCGCTGCCGTGAGCTTCAACTTGAACCACCAACTTCTCAACGATTAATAAGGCTTATCCACTCGGCGATACATATCTACGATGAACGCTTTTGTGCGACTATTATGCAAAAACTTTCAGCCGACACTCGTCAGCAACTGGATAATTTGCTGGTACTGACCATAACTGATCAGGTTCCTGTCACAGACGCAGATGGGTCTCAAAGTGGCAATACTTCACCCAATAATCCGAATTCCGAAAGCAGTCCCAATAATCCGAATTCCGAAAGCAGTCCCAATAATCCAATTAATAAGGAAGTCCCCAAAGAGATTGTAAATGAACCGACCGGCTATTCCGCTCTTAATGATTTGAAGACGGATGTTGGTTCTATCAGTCTGGAAAGTGTTCAAAAAGAAAGTGCTAAACTTTTGCGCTTGCGCGAACTTAAACTACCCCCTGATTTGTTTAGTGGAGTTTCTCCTAAAATCCTTGAGACTTACCGGCAACGGATTGGCGTAGAAGAACTCCATGAGGTCAAACGCCATCCTGATCCAATTCGCTATACTTTACTGTCGGCCTATTGTCACCAGCGCACTCAGGAAATTACCGATACTCTGGTAGAACTACTCATCGACATTGTCCACCGAGTAGGGGCCAGGGCCGAGCAAAAAGTAGGCAAAGCTTTTCTTAAAGAGTTCAAACGAGTACGCGGAAAGACCAGACTATTATATGAGATGGCGGAAGCAGCGGTGGAGCAACCGGACGGGATTGTTAAAGTAGTAATCTTTCCGGTTGCCCCGGAACAGACTCTACGTGAATTAATCAAGGAATTTAAGGCTACCGGTACTTATGATCAACAAGTTCAACTCGTCATGCGCAGTTCTTACAGTCATCACTACCGCCGTATGGTCCCAATGATCATAAATTTATTGCAATTCCGTTCCAACAATGAAGCTCATCAACCTGTGATTAAGGCTTTGGCGCTACTCAAACAGTATGCCGAGAGCGTAGATACTTTCTATCCGGTTGACCAGGAGGTGCCGTTGGACGGGGTAGTAAGTGCAGACTGGCGGGAGGTAGTTCTACATCAATCTAAACAGCGCAAAAAAAGAGTTAATCGCATAAATTACGAGCTGGCCGTGCTGGAAACATTGCGGGACAAACTGCGTTGCAAAGAAGTCTGGGTCGAAGGAGCCAATCATTTTAGAAATCCTGCGGAAGATTTACCATTGGATTTTGAAACCCAGCGCACAGTTTATTACCAGGCTTTAGCTATGCCGCCCAAAGCTGAAGAATTCATTAGTGGTTTACAACACGAAATGAAAAAGGCTCTTGAAGCGTTGGATACGAACATTCCTACCAACACCAAAGTTAAACTTCTGGAAAAAGGCAAGGGTTGGATCAGTCTAACTCCTCTGGATGCCCAGGCCGAACCTACCAATCTGCTCAAATTAAAAGCCGCACTGGGGCAGCTTTGGCCGATGACTAACCTGCTTGATATGTTAAAGGAAGTAGAAATGCGGGTCGGTTTCACCAAAAATTTCAAGAGTGCTACTGTAAGAGAGAATCTGGACCCGGAAACTCTGCAAAGGCGACTTTTGCTTTGCTTGTACGGCCTGGGAACAAATACCGGCTTGAAGAGAATCAGTGCTACAAACCAGGGTGAAAACTACCGGGATTTACTTTATGTACGGAGGCGTTTCATTACCAAAGATCATCTAAGAGCCGCGATTGTGGAAGTAGTAAATGCTATTTTTAAGGCCCGGCGGACTCAAATCTGGGGCGAGGGCACTACCGCTTGCGCCAGTGACTCCAAGAAATTTGGAGCTTACGATCAGAACATTCTGACGGAATGGCACATCCGTTACCGCGGTCCAGGCATTATGGTTTACTGGCATGTGGAGCGCAAGGCCGCCTGTATTTATTCTCAGCTCAAAAGTTGCTCTTCATCGGAAGTAGCCGCGATGATCGAAGGAGTTTTACGCCACTGCACTGAGATGAATGTTAAGAAAAATTACGTAGATTCCCACGGGCAAAGTGAAGTAGCCTTCGCATTTTGTAAAGTGTTAGGCTTTCAACTATTACCCCGGCTCAAAGCCATTCATAAACAGAAACTTTACCGGCCAGAGACGGGTAAGAATGAAGCCTATCCTAACCTCCAACTGATCCTTACTCGCCCGATCAACTGGGAACTAATCCAACAACAATATGATGAGATAATAAAATACGCTACCGCTTTACGTCTGGGAACGGCTGAAGCCGAAGCTATTCTCAAACGGTTTACCAAAAGCGGGTTGCAGCATCCCACCTACAAAGCCCTGGCTGAACTGGGTAAAAAAGTAAAGACCATCTTTTTATGTGATTATTTACGCCAGGAAGAGTTACGCCAGGAGATCCAGGAGGGTCTTAATGTAGTAGAAAATTGGAATAGCGCCAACTCCTTTATTTTTTACGGGAAGAGTGGGGAGATAGCGACCAACCGGCGAGATGACCAGGAAGTAGCCATTCTATCTTTACATTTGCTTCAGTTATGTTTGGAATTCGTCAATACGCTGATGATCCAGCAAATTTTAAGCAAATCGAGCTGGAAAGAAACGTTAAAACAGGAAGATCTGAGGGCTTTGACACCGTTAATTTACTCGCATGTCAATCCATACGGGCAATTCCGGCTGGATATGGCTGAAAGGATAAAGCTAGAAACTGAGGAAAGTGCTTAAAACTCGGTAAAGGGTGATCTTGCCCCTGGTGTCACGAATGTTTGTTTAACCCCAATAATGCTCATTTTGTATCGAACACAAATGTCTCTATGAAACATTTTGTGTTGAAGAAACTTCAAAAATTAATGCCGAGGTTGTTCAGCCATTTACTTTCACCTTTCAAGGTTTACTCCAACTAGTCAGGGTTTATGTTATACCTGGTTTAATTATGGAAGTAATAATTGGCTGATTTCAATACATACTCTATCTCAACATTACTAATCTCTGGTTTTAAAAGGATTATTATTGGCTTATAATGGAGATGTCATGCGGAAAATTCTTTCCCCACTGGGAATTACAATATGCAGTCTGGCATTGCTGGTTCTGCTTTTAGTAGGGGGAGCTATTCAGAATGCTGTCGCTACCACCAAATCTTTGACCCCAAAAGATGTCGAAACACTTGCTATTTCTTATGCTAAGATGTCGGGCTTTCAAGGTGAGCCAACTTCTCTTCAATCAAAATTAGTCACTCGTGATGAGTACAAAGCGCGTATTGACCCCTTCAGGACTGGTTTAGATCCCGAACTCTGGTTGGTTGTTTTAAAAGGTAAGGCTTTGGTCAATATGGCACCGTCATTGAATAATCCTTCCCAACAAGACTTCGATAATATGTATGTTGAATTAAGTGTGAATGGTGTCCTTCTTGGTACAGGCTCTCGTAATCCAGGTTATGAAGTTGATTTAAATAGTTCAATACCACCTATACCTGATCGATTTCCAGGGCCTGTTGACAATACTCCTAAGAGTTAAATTTGAACTTACAAATATTTCTAGAAATGTTTGACTTCTTTTAGTATTTATTCGTGCTTGGTAAGCCTTTAATTCTTAGCATTCTTGGGCATCCGAATTCGCGCGCCACCGACCAGACGGTAATGCATCAAATCAGACAGAAATATCCTTTTTTCTCAACCAAGCCCCGGATAAACAAACCCCTTAGTGTGCAGGGAAGGGGTAGTATGTTGATTGTAGGTGCAATCAGTCTTGAATGTCCGGGAAAAGTTCAGTCGCTGCTATCTTTCTTGAAAGGCAACTTCTGGCTCAATTTATTGCCCAGCTTAAACAACTAACTGCGGGTCAGAGCAGTTTTCGGACTAAAATAGACGCTAAGGTAATTTAGCTTATTACAATGGCTTAACTTTATTGCATAAAATGAGTGCTTAATCCCTTAACAGGTTAAGTAGATAAGGATTATTGAACTCAATTATTGTAAGTTAAATGTTAATAGGCGTTTTCTGTTTAAAAATTGCTCTAACCCCTATACCAAATTTTTCTACGAAGCAGATAAAAGCGAAGTCCAACTGATTGCGGCTGGGGTTGTATATAGCCTACCAGGAAATTGGCAGTTAAACCTTCCAACAGCTTCTAATTGATCTAATATATTGTTAAAAGGCTGTCCTGAATACATTTGGCATCCGAGTTGATCCAAGCTTAGTTTCCGCCTTAAGCTGCCCGCGAATAAGCATGATGGAGTCCTCCCAGAACTGGAATTGAAATGATTTTACCGCTTTGTGTTGTTGATGGTTTTTCGGCTTGCGGTATTGTTTGTCCAATTCCCTGATGAGGTCGCTTTCCATTATAATAATCCCGGTATGTTTTCAAGGTTCTATGTAGGTGCTTCTCCCCTAAAATTAAAAAGTGATCCAGGCATTCGCGCCGTACACTTCC
>JAYSYV010000273.1:0-2092 GCA_043727245.1 Chloroflexota bacterium
CTTGTGGCACTGCGGGCAGTTGCTCTTCTGGGAAAGATAATTCGTAACTTGTTCACTAACCAGCTTTTTCTGGACACTGGCTAATAAAGATTTGGCCTCTTCAAGAGTTAAACCCAGGCTTTCAGGGGCAAGTTTGTCACCCGGTGTATTTGTCAAGCGAAATAAGGCTCTCCCGCATTAAACGTGAAAGGCTGCCCCATGTTTGGCGGCTACGAACCTACGGACATAAAAAAGTTGACCACCTCTATAAGTAATTCACGTTTAATGCGGGAGAACCCGAAATAATGACCCTTTGATTGACGAAATAATGACCTTTTAACAAAAACTGCAAAAAGACCGCTTACCGAAAAGTTGACCTTTTGATTGACGAAAAATTGACCACCTTGATCCGAGTGCAAATAGATTTTTAGGTTTCAGAGGTTTGACAATCGAAAAGTTGACCACCGCTCTTTAACAATCGAAAAGTTGACCACCAGTACCCACTTTATGCTTCACTTTCTTTACTGAGTGGGGTTTCAGGGCTGCTGGACTGGCTGGTTTCTCCTTCCTCTCGACCTCGATCAGCAGTTCCGGGTCCGGATCCAGGTCCGGCCTTGAGATTCTCGCGACTTAATTGCTCCCGAAAGCGGAATGAGGTCCCGACAAATTCCAGGATGTGCGCCCGATGGGTTAGCCGGTCCAGTAAGGCTGCGGCCAGTCTTTCGTCACCGCCCAGTACACTGCTCCACTCCGCGAAACGTAAATTCGTGGTTACGATCACCGCTACCCGCTCGTAAAGATTTGCGATGAATTGAAATAATAGCTGGGCCCCACTGCCACTGAACGGAATAAAGCCCAGCTCGTCCAGCACGATCAAGTGCATTTTGAGAGAGGCCGCCATAAACCGCGACAACCGGTAATCCTGCTGGGCCGCCATCAGTTCGTTGACCAGTCCGGCGGCGTTGTAAAATCGTACCCGCCGACCCTGACGGCAAGCTGCTAAAGCTAATCCCGTCGCCAGATGAGATTTTCCAAGTCCTGGATTGCCGACCATGATGACCGGTTCTGCCCCGACCATATAACCGCCCTGGGCTAGATCCAAAATCCGGGTTTGAGCCAGGGTTGGAACAGCCGTGAAGTCGAAGTCAGAGAGTTCCTTTAAAACCGGAAAGTGAGCCTGCCGGATAGAGTGTTCAATCGTATTGCGTTCGCGCCGGCCGACTTCTTCCTGGGCCAGACCTAACAGGTAACGTTCGTAGGGTAGATTGTTACGGGCCGCTTCCGCCGCCAGCGACTGGTAGTTTTCCAAAAAGCTGGGCAGTCTCAATTGCTTTAACTGGGTTTCTAAAAGAAGTTGGGTAGCCATAACGTTCCTTTCCCTTTCGTTTAACCTTGGTGCTGGTTCCAGTTCTGATTCTAGTTCTGGTTCTCTCTAATTGTAGCTGTAAGCAACCGGTCGTAACCGGTCAGGTCAAGAGGCTGACTGCCCACGGCGGCCAGTTCAGGCCGGCCGGAAAGATCTAGCAAGGCCATTTTGAGTTGTTGAGGCTGGCCCGGCGCAAGCAAACAGTGCTGGACCCCTTCGAAGTGTACGCAGCCCCATTCGAGAGCCTGGATAATGGCCTGTTCCACCGAGGGAGCCGGATGGAGTAGATGCAGTTTGAGAATGGCAATGAATTCTTTGACCCCGCGTCCTTCGGGCCATTTATGCCGTAACCGCTCTAGCAACCGGTGGTAAACCGGTGGCCAATTTTCGCGCCAGCGCTTGAGGGGTTTAGCGTATTCGAAGGCACCGGGTCACTGTTCGAGCAGGTAAAGGTAATGCAGCGGATCGAAGACATCCTGCTCCTTGCCGTAACAACGCGGGTGGCTGGCAAGTTTGGTAGCCGTCGTCAAACCGGTGGTATCCGGCTGGGTGAAAATATCTACTCTAAAAGGATAGGCTCGAATGACCAGGTTGGCGCGGGCTTTCTCGACCGGAACTGAGTAGCGATTGGTTTCAAAGATGACTTGCGAGTAAGGCGTAAGCCGGGCCTGGCGCGTAACACAGCACTCGAAGGCATGACCAGGTAAAGATCGAAGGTATGGTTTTTCAGCTTGCCACAGCTCTCCA
>JAYSYV010000274.1:0-2090 GCA_043727245.1 Chloroflexota bacterium
ACCAGAAAATGAAAACGCCACTGTCTCTCGGTAAGTAACTTCATTGGTAACCTCCTGAATATGAAAATCCGGTTGGAATTAGCTCCCGCTTTGAACACCGGAAAATACTTTTTAACTAAAAACCTTATTCACGTGGGGAAATTGCTTATGCCCCATTATTGCACTAATTTGTATGACAAGTCAATAGGGAATTTCTTTGATATATATAACTTATTTAGCTTTATCAGGTTATTAAGGCCAAAATTGTAATATTAATCGTCAACTCATCATATAAATTACTTCATTGACAGGAAATACATAGTATGAGATGATTACTTAAATTCCAAAGAATTGTTTAAAATTCCCTGGTCGGAGTAAGAATTATGGAAGCAGAAAAAGAAACCAACCTGGGTAACTCGACGGGGCATCACCGCTTGAGTTATGAAACGGTTGCGGCAAAAATTGTAAAATTAATCGCCAATCGGGGCTTAAAACCAGGCGCTAAACTGCCCACTGAACTTGAAATGACCGAAATGTTCGGGGTGAGCCGGACTGTGGTACGGGAAGCGATCAAAGCCCTGGCATCTAATGGCATTGTGCGCTCGCGCCAGGGCAGCGGTTTATACCTGGCCGACGAAACCCAATCGACTAAACTACTGCCTTTTATTTTTACTGCCTCTGTTAAACCTGAAACGGTGGCCCAACTTTTTGAATTCCGCTGTTTTCTGGAAAAGGAAACCGTCCGGCAGGCCGTCCATAATATAACTGTCCGGGAATTAAGGTCGCTGGAAAAAGCCCTTAAAATTCATATGCAGGGGGCTGAAACCGGCAATCGTGAAATCTTCCACCAGGGTGACGGTATGTTTCACCGGATTATTGCCGAGGCTACCCGAAATTTATTTTTCATCCAGAGTCACAATAATCTCTGGAACATGCAAGACCTGGTTATACAAATAGCGGTTGGGGAAACCATTGGCTCATTAAAGACGGCTGTGGAACAGCACCAGAAAATATTTGATTGTATTCAGCATGGGGATACCGATAAAGCAGTTCAAACAATGGAGGAACATATTACAACCAATTCATCCGCCTATTTACAAGCTGTTTCAAATATCCTGGTTAACCAATCTTACTCTAAATGGTCTCAATTCAGTAAAAGCGAGGAGAAATAACTTTGAAAATAACCCAGGTCAAAGTAGACCTTTATAAATACCCGGCCCAACCCCCTTTCAAGTGGCGCTTTGGTTTACCTGGTTCGGACCCCGGTGGGGTTGGCGCCCGGTTGCAGATAATCACCGATGAAGGTTTGGAAGGTTGGGCCTTTTGTAACCGGGGTTTGATTTTTGAAAACCTGGTCAACCGGCGCATTCGCCAGGAGTTACTGGGCCAGGACCCTTTGCAAAGAGAGTGGTTGTGGCATCGGATGTGGGAGCTTGACCGGATTGAAGAATTTCCTATTTATGTCCTGGGGATGGTCGATATTGCGCTGTGGGACCTGGCGGCTAAAGCAGCTAATTTGCCACTTTATAAATTACTGGGCGGCTTTCGGACCAGTATCCCGGCCTACGCCAGTACCGTAACGTTCAATACAATTGAAGAATACCTGGACGTAGCCGATCAATGTATCGCGCTTGGCTTTCCCGCTATCAAGCTGCACGCCTGGGGCGATGCCCGTAAAGACGCTAAATTAAGCCAGGCTTTACGCCAGCATGTCGGGCCGGATTTGCCCTTGATGTATGATGGTTCAGCCGGTTTTGATTTGCCGGACGCGGTCTATCTGGGCCGGGCTTTAGCCGAAGCCAATTATCTCTGGTATGAAGAGCCGCTGAGGGAGTTTAATGTCAGCGCCTACCGGCGGTTGAGCGAAATGGTAGATATTCCCTTGAATGTGGCCGAAACCTCGGATGGTGCGCACATGAATACGGCCGATTTCATTGCCCAGGGTTGCGCCACTTTTGTGCGCACCAGCGCGGGTTTGAGAGGCGGAGTTACTGGGGCAATGCGGATAGCCCACCTGGCCGATGCCTTCCGCTTGCGGGCGGAAGTCCACGGGGATGGTTTGTTAAACCGGCATCTGTGTATGGCAATCTCCAATACGACTTATTACGAAT
>JAYSYV010000275.1:0-6522 GCA_043727245.1 Chloroflexota bacterium
ATCAAAATAGCACCAGGAGTATACCAGTCATGCAACCAGCTAGCCAGCAATTCGGCTATCTATTTAGCTCGCGTCTGATTTATGTAGCGGCGGCTTTACTTGTCGCCCATTTTTTTCTGCTCGCTTCCCCCTCTCATGCTTCCGCTCCGAACCAGGCTAATTACATGCCGGACCCCGGCGGAGTCCGCTTCTTCAAGGAAACCGGCCACAACACCAGCGGCCTTTTCCTGCAAAATTACTACGCTACCGGCGGCCTCGCAGTCAATGGCCTGGCCCTTACCGAAGAATTTAAAGACAAAGATGGCCTCACTGTCCAGGTCTTTGAACGGGCTATTTTTGAACTGCACCAACCTGTCCAGACCGGCGGTAATGCCCAGCCGCAAGCCTATATCGAACACAAATTGTTGGGGGCTATTCTGACTGCCGGGCGCGATTTTGGCCGAGTGGATAACGGCGCGGACGGTCAAGATACCCGTTATTTTGCCCAAACCGGTCACACTCTGAGTCACGGCTTCCTGAATTTCTGGCAGGCTAACGGCGGACTGGCGGCTTTTGGTTATCCTTTAAGCGAGGAATTTCAAGAACAAAACTTGGCTGATGGCAAGACCTATACTGTCCAGTATTTCGAGCGGTCCCGCTTTGAGTATAACCCTGAAAACGCCAGGATACCTTATGAAGTCCAGCTTGGTTTGTTGGGCCGCCAGTACGTCCAGGCCATGACCTACGACCCGGCCCTTTTCGCTCCGGTTAAATCACTTCTTTTAGGGTCGCAACAGGCGGTAGCGGTTCCTTCCCTGATGTACCATCACATCCGCAACCTGACCCTACCGATTGACTCCGACCTGAATAATTACTCCGTCACTCCGGCGGCCCTGGTGCAGCAACTCGACTGGCTCACAGCCAACGGATACCACACCGTCACTACTTCCCAGATTACCGATTACCTTAAATACGGTGTGCCTTTGCCCGCCAAACCGGTCAATTTGCGCTTTGATGATGGCTGGCAGAACCAGCTTTTCGCCGCTGATGAAATGAAGAAACGTGGTATGACCGCTACTTTCTTTATCATTACCCAGGCCGTCAGCTATCCCTATATGACCCCGGCCCAGGTCAAGCAACTGGACGCTGACGGGTTCGAGGTCGCCAGTCACACCCGCAACCATCCGTTTCTGACCCGCAACAGTCAGGCTTTCAACTGGGACCAGATTAGCAGCAGCAAAGCCGACCTCGAAAAGCTGTTGGGCCACCCGATACACAGTTTTGCCTATCCCTTCGGCGACCACAACCCTTCAATAGATGCCCTGGTCCAGAAAGCCGGGTATGACAGTGGGGCTGGAATTGAATGGAGCGGTTTCTGGCGTTCCAATCGCCTGTTTAACGAACCGGCCATCTCGGTGTCGAATGTCCGCACCCTCAGTACTTTTATTTCAAGGGTCAAGTACGGATATTAGCCGGAATTAAAATGAGGATACCACCTTAAAAAGCGGTATCCTCCCGGCTTTAGCTGGGTTTTAACTTCAAAATCTAATAACGTACTTTTTCGGTAAAAAGAATCCCCAGGCACATCTCGATTACCTGCTCGGTTTTTTCGGTCATACTTATCTTTCCAAAAGAAGCCTGGTCAATTACCGCTTTACTGATTAAACCCACTATCATACTGGTCAGGGCATCGTTGGCGATTTTGCGGACGGGGTATTTGACCCGTATCCGGCCTATCAGGTATTTAATCGCATCGTTGGACTGTTCGGCTTCGTCCGAGTAGCGGCCTCTGATTAACATCTCCTGCTGGGTTCTGAGGAAACAAAAGGCGTATTCCTGGGGGTTTGTCAGACCCCATTTGATGAAAGCCCGGCCTACGGCCAGGAATTGGGCTAACGGTTCGGGATTAGAGGTCTGGAAAGCCTCAGTGGTTATGCGGGCTTCATCTTCGAGGATTCTGTGCAGCAGGGCGCTGGCTAATTCTTCCTTGCTTTTGAAATGGGTATAAAAGCTGGCCTTTGATTTGAAGCCCGCCGCCTGGCGAATATCATCAATCGAAGTGCCATCGTACCCTTTTTCGGTAAAGAGTTGGAGCGATTTCTTGAAAATGGTATCGCGACTGGTATTTATCGGCTTAAGCGGTTCTTTTGCAATAGTTGTCATTATTTTATTTTGCCCTGATGAGTATTTTATAACCGTCATAACTCTGCACCCGCGCCATATTATCCAGGAGCCAGCGCTGCGTTATGGCTAATCCGCCCAAATCCTGAATTTCGCTGACCCAGTTGTTAAAGGAGTTTGGTGGTTGGGGCAGCCCTATTCGCCCCTGGATAGCGCCTTTAAGCGGTTTGTATCTTGCGAAAAACTTCATAACTGCGCCGGGCGCATTCTGAAATAGCTATTGGTTGAAAACCCTTGACCTCAGCATAGAGCAAATCATGGAGCGGTTCGGTCCATTTAGCGGGTAAAGCGTCCGCGCCTAATTTTGCCCCCATAATTGAACCGATAGTTGCGCCGTTGCAATCTGTATCCCAGCCTCCCAAGACTGAGGTTGTAATGGCTTTTTCAAAATCGTTCCCGGCAAAGAGTAACGAAGCCGTAACCAGGGCGGCGTTGTTATTGGTATGCACCGGGTTGTAGTGCTTGAATGCTTCCCAGGTGCGCTCCACTAAATCCAATTGGCCGGTCGCTTCGCCGCTAATCTGGATGGCCTGGTGAATATCGTGGGCCAGGCGGCATTTGGCCGGAATCTGGCTCAAACCGATTTCGACCAGTTTCTCCACGTCACTTTCCACAAAAGCCGCCGCTATCATGGCGGCGATGTACATTTCTCCATATATGCCGTTTTTAACGTGGGAAAAAGAAGCATCCCGCCAGGCCAGTTCGGCGGCGAGTTCAGGGTTTCCAGCCGCTCCGTAGGCCAGGCCATCCGCCCGGATTTGCGCCCCAATCCATTCGCGGTAAGGATTGAGATAAGTTCGGACCCATTCCAGTTTTTCGTGCCAGTTGTCCGGCCTGTCCGGGTGCATATGGGTAGTGACCTGCCCGAAATTTAAATAAGCCTGGGTTTCAGCGGTACAGACCTGGTTGAATTGCAAATGACTGTGCCATAATTTGCCCACGTCCCAGCTATTAAAGTTTAAGCCCTTTTGTTCCAGCAGTATCAGGCCCAGAACCGTGTAACGGATGTCATCATCCGACTCCATAAACCTGATGTTTTCCAGTTCGCTGGCGTGACTACTCCGGGCAGTATCCAAACCGTATTGAGCTTTGGCCCGTGAATGACCGGGGGTGTAATTGGCGATAGGCCAGGCATCGGCCCCTTCAAACCAGAGCTGGACGTTTTGCCAGCCGGGTCGCTCATTTGTCCCGTTCATAAAACACCACGTTTCCAGCGGTTTGCCCAAAGCACAACCCGCCGACCGTCCCAGCCATGCCCCCAAAAATTTATCCTGCCACTGCTGTTCACTCAGCGAAACCGTCAGCGAAGGAGTGCCTGGCGGACGTTCCGCCCGGATTTCAACTAAACCGGAGGGTTCATAGTAATTAAAATCGGGCCGGATTGGTAAAGCCTGTAGCTCTTTATAAACTTCCAAAACAGCCGGTTCGGAAGTCCCGGCCTGGCTTAGTTTGAACTGTATTTCACCAACATCGCAGCCTTCCTGTTCGCGCTGGATTATTTCTTCACCTACTATTGCCGCAAGCGTATCCCATCCCGGCATAACAAATTCTCCATCACTTCACTTAAAAACTTTTAATATTTCCCGCAGCTGGAACCTATTGTTCTCTTTGGACCGTTACCGCAAGGTCTTTCCCCTGGCTTATCTGTAAAAGGCTTTCAAATCGGGTAGTTCCGGCCCCTTTGAGGGTTAGTTGCTTCAATATTAAGGAACCATGAAGAACTTTTAGTTCAACTTCCACCCCTTCTGCGCTGGGCTTCTGGGAGAACGTTCCCCAGGCGTAACCGTTCGACCAGAAGACCTGACTGGCCTTTTCGGTGGCGGCAAACTCGATGTGTTGGGTAACGCCTGAGTAATGAAAGCCGCTTAAGGCCAGTACAGCCGCCCAGCTTGCCATGGCCCGCGCATAATGGTGTCCGCATTCCGCCTCGTTAAAAGGACTCCGGCGCTGCCCGTCATAACGCTGCCGAATGGCCGTAATGCAGCGCATGCCCGCTTCTAACTGACCTTCATAGAGCATGTGTACGGCGGCGGTATATTCAAACCCGGTCATTACTTCGGTAAAGTACGAGAAAGGCCGTTCAGGCCGCCGTCCCTTTGGATAGGTCGCCATCAACAGGGCCGACTCATCGTTCAGGACGAAGGTCCGCATATTATTAAAGTGGCCGTAGAAAGACTTTTGAAAGTTGTAGTGCATAATGCTCAGGAGGGTTTCCTGAATCTGGGCCGGGTCGCCCAGGTAGCCCAGCCCGCAGACATGGGCCATGTACTGCCCGACCAGTTGGTCCACCAGGCAGCCCGACCCAAGTTGGAAATCAGGATTGTTTAGGTCACGCGCACCCATTTCATGATGGCGCAAGCCGGGTGCGATTTTTGAGGCATCTCCCACCGGGCGAATTTCATGCTCGTAGTAAGCGCCGTTGAACAGGTTTTGACCAATCCACTGGCTACCTCGCTCGAACAAGTTACGGCATTTCGCGGCAAAGCCTTCCTCGCCCAGGTAACGGGCCATCTCCTCGGTCGCCCGCAAGGCTCCTAGATACCAGAAGCCCATCTGGGGATTCGGGCCGTAATACTCGACATCCATGGTGTTGTGCTGGCAGCCTTCCATCACCCCGTCCTGGTCGGCATCCCAGCCGCCTGGAATCCAGCAGAACTCCAGCGTTTTGCGGGCTTTGGGCCAGAGAGTCCGCAGCATTTCGTAGTCGCCGGAAAGCTGCCAGTCGCGGTACAGCTTCATCAGACAGCCCATTTGACCATCAGCCGCCGCCAGGCCCCATCTCGTAGCATATTCAAGGGGCAAGTGAACCCGGAAGCTCATATGGCCGTTATCCAGGGTGGCCTGGTTGAATTCCACCTCCCGCATCCGGCAGGCTAAATTTCCAAACAGAAAAGCGGTGGCCTGTTCGTAGTTCCAGACGTGAGTACAGGAACCGTGACAGGAGCCGTGATGGTCGTGGACACCTTCCCAGCCCCAGAACCGCCCGTCAGGAGTACGGAAACAGGTCTGGGTCCGCAGGGTACTCAGGTTGTAAAGGGCCGCTTCCTTGACCGCATCAGGCAGGTCGCTGGCGCAGAAGGACCGGACGAACAGCAAAGTTTTGGCTTCAAGGTCGGCTAGATCGCGAGCGGTTTTGACCGTCGCCTCCCAGGCATCCCGGTAGCGTGTGGTATAGTAGTTGCCAATGGTAGGCGGTCCACTCTCGTCCGCGCCAAAGCCGATTGGGATATCTTGTCCGCCGGGAGTCCAGGATGGGCGGTTGGGAAAGTGCCAGGTTAGTATAAATGTTACCGTCCTGGTGCTTTGGCCCGGGATTTCCAGTTTTACCGCCAGCGACCCCACCGGGGCATCTTCGCCGGCAGCTTCACGCTCGTCCAGCTCGCCATTGGCGCTGAAGTCGTCCCAGAAATCCAGCAGTGAATTGCTCCAACCGATGGTCTTGGTCCAGGCGGTGCGGTAAGTCACACCTTCCTGGGCGGTGGTTGCCAGGGCCATAGTGCCGAACTGTTCGGCTTGCGAATCGACTCCGGCGGAAGCAAAGGCGATGCCCTGCACCGGGTTTTCACCATCTCCCTGCCGGAATTCATTAAAATTGCGGCAGGGCGTTCCGTAAGTACCGTCTGAGCCGATAAAGTTCTGAAGACTACCGCAGACTGAGGCCATTACGGCTTGTTGGGTCGGGTTGGTTAAGACAAAGCGTAAAATTGCCGCCGGGATGCCACTGGCTTCCGGGTCGGCTGGAATCAGGGGGTTGAAAGCTTCAATCCGGGCCTGAATAGCTACTTCCGGGTCGCCAAGCAAGACCTGACCGAAAGGGTAAGCTGCTTCAAAAGAACAGGCGCGGAAGCGAGGCAGACCGTGATTAACGGCGATGCTGCCCGATGAGCCTTCATAATACTGGGGGTCCAATGCCCCTTCCAGGGCGCGGGTAACGGAGGAACCATTGGCCGGTTGGGTATAAAGCGCGAAGAAACAGTTGGAGGGTGTAAAGCCTTTGGCTGGCCGGTTGACTATTTCCCAATCTTGCAGATTGCCCCGGCCACCCAGTGAAACAGTCCCGGTGCCAATTCCGCCAAGTGGCAGGGCGATACGGCTCAGGTGATTCCGGTCATAACGGGTTAGCACCGGCCAGGTTGTTTCAGGCGAAATAGCGGCTTCATTCATAAATCTTTTTATTCTTTCTACTCGTCCGATTGCAAAAGTTTAAGATACCCCTATTATTACGCATAATTTGCTTATGCGCCAGAATCTGCGTAAGGCGTTTCCTACTCTTGTCCGGGATACTTTCAGGTCTGATCTCAATCTTGACACCAAGGATTATTCTTACAGTATTGAGGCACAGGGTTAGGTTAGCTTTTGGGA
>JAYSYV010000276.1:0-6515 GCA_043727245.1 Chloroflexota bacterium
AGATTGGTTGGGTATCAACGGTAGGCGGTGGCATTGTGCTGGGCCTGGCAATGCTGGCTCATACCGCGACCCTGCTTTTAATTTCCTGCATGATGGTCGGTCTGGTCTTGCTGTTAATGGTAGCCGGGGGAGCCTACAAATACCTGACGAAACCCACGGCGATTACTCTGGGGATTGGCTGGTTCTTCTCGCTTGTAATTTATTACGGCTTTTATGTTATTCCAGTTATAACCCAGACTTTGCCGGGCCTGGCCGGAAAAGTAGGCCAGGGCGAGAATGTCGGAGTTCGGTCGGAAACGTTGAGCGGCTTCTGGAACGGACTGTCGGCTCACTTCCACCTGTTTCCCTTCTTTTTAACAGTAGGAGTAGTGGCTTACTTGCTGTATGTGGCCTGGAAGATGCGGCAAAAAAATGCTGTGGACGAAAGCAAGCGCTTTGAAGGCATTGTTGCCACGGAAATTCCTCGCCCGACTCTATTATTACTGCTGGCCTGGTTGGGTACTTTCCTACTTTTCAGCCTGGTGGCCTCCAAAATAAACCTGCTTCACAAGCATATGTTATTCGCCTTACCGCTTCTGGCGCTGGGCTGTGGGTTAGCGCTGGCCTTGCTGCTGGAAGCCGCTCGCCAATGGCGCGAACGGACTTCGCCTACCCGACCGGCCCCCCGGTGGCCTCGCTATGCCGAATGGGCGACGTTGGGTTTGGTTGCGGTCCTGGCAATTTATTTTATTTCGGCGGGCAGTTATACATGGTTCCAGAGAGTAATTAATTACATCTTACCAGCCGGGACTGGCTAGAGAAAAAGCTATGGATTTCCTTTTCCTGGGGTTTGTAACATTTTTAATATTGATAGGTACAGCTTTTCTGGGCTTTTTTGTCTACCGGCTGGACCGGACACCGGAGATGACACCGCGCCTACGCCGTGTAAACCGGCTGTTGGTGGGTCTGACCGGTGTTATCCTGGTGGTGGGGCTGATTTTGGCTTTTAGAGCGGCGGGTTCTTTAGCCGATTGGGGCTTGTTCGCGGCTTTGAGCGCCCTGGCGGTTTTGATGATATTGCTGGCGGCCCAGGGCTTCGGTATCGGCTTTCAACAGATGGACGACGACGGTATTGGCTTTTTGAGATTCTTCCAGTTGGGCAGCGCGATTGTTTTTTGTATGGCCTTTGCCCCGGCCTTTATCGCTTTTATAACCTATTCTACCAGGCTGCATTAAGCTATAGAAGTAGTTAGTAAATTGGTTTAGAATAGGGCTTATTAAATCGTTGTTTACCAAATTTTGCCTCTGTAAATTATCAAGAATTGGGCTTATAGAAATAGTATGTTAGTTACTCATTTGCCTGGACTATACCTTCCATCAAGTTTTTCTATACCTTATCGGGTTTCCACAAAGCTATAACTAGCACAAATATTGCTAAAATATTAGTCAAGAAAAAAGTAGATTTTCAGTTTACGAAATTGAGAGTTTGCTGTTTGTTATTGTTCCAAATAGCTTCAAGTTATAATTCGTGAGAATATTATAGTTTTGTACTTTATAACTTCGAGGTTCCTAAAAGAGGTTATAAGTGGTCACTGATGACGAAAATCCAGAGTATGAAAGAGTAGGCGCTGGAGCCTTAAAAATTGTTGAGAAACCAGCTTCGCCCGCGCAATTAGCCCCGGCTATCGTCACACCGGGCCAGGGTGGGGGTACATTTAGCGCTTTGCGCCACCATAATTTCCGGCTTTTCTGGCTGGGTGCGCTGGTATCAAACCTGGGTGGCTGGATGCAGGTAGTAGCTCAGAACTGGCTGGTGCTGTCCTTAACCGGTTCCCCCTTCTTGCTGGGCCTGGTAAATTTCATCAGCAACTCGCCCATGCTGGTGTTGAGCCTGCTGGGTGGAGTGGTGGCTGACCGCAATTCGCGCAAGACCGTCCTGTTGATAACTCAAAATGCCCAGGCATTACTGATGCTGCTTATGGCGGCGTTATCGTTTTTCAACCTCATAAATATCTGGCTCGTGGTAATCATCGCCTTCGGCATAGGCATCGTCCAGGCGTTTAACTCGCCCGCATACCAGACTATAATGCTGGATCTCGTGCCTAAAAACGATATTATGAATGCCATTGCCCTGAACTCTTTCCAGTTCAACCTGACCAGGGTAATCGGGCCGGGTATCGCCGGAGTGCTGGTAACTTTAGTCGGGGTATCGGTCTGTTTCTTTCTAAATTCCTTGAGCTTTCTGGCCGTAGTGGCGGCGCTGCTAATGGTGCGTTTGCCCGCGCCTACTCGGATTGTCGAGAAACGCTCGATTTTACAGGAAATCAAGGAAAGCCTGGGTTATTTAAGGCGCAATGTCGCCCTGACCGGCTTACTCATGATCGCTTCTTTATTGAGCTTATTTGTAATACCTTATCTGACGCTTTTGCCGGTATTTGTACAGCAGGTGTTCAAGGGTGGACCAGAATATTACGGTATTTTGCTCTCGGCGGTAGGCGTAGGGGCGCTGATAGGAGCATTGCTGGTGGCAAATATGAGTGGCCGGTTGCGGCGCAAATCTTTATTCATGAACTGGGGTATGCTGATAATGGTTGGCGGGTTGCTATTGTTCAGCCTTTCCAGTAATCTTGTGCTGACTATGGTCGCCCTGGCCTTTGCCGGGGGAGCCACTGTCACGGTCAATACCACCCTGAACACCATTGTCCAGTCCAGTGTGCCGGATGAATTGCGAGGCCGGATTTTGAGTATCTGGACGCTTTGCTCAATCGGTTTTATGCCAATAGGTAATTTGCAGAGTGGGATTGTAGCCCAACAATGGGGTGCGCCAGTTTCGGTTATGGTAAACCTTTTGCTCTTTGTGTTGCTTACCGGAGTGGTTTATATAGTCATTCCTCGGTCCCGCCAGTTTTAGCCTGAAAGAACCAAATGAACTATATTTCTTACCAGTTGTTGACCCTCAAAATGGTAAGTATTATACTTATGTCTGATATGGCGAAGTTAATAGAGATTTGGCGAAAGAACGACAAGAACGAACGATCCTTCATTTCAAGGATTGGCTTTTTCTTAAACAAAGGAGTTTAAGATTACTCAAGGATGGATCATCTGAACGCGTTTACACAATTATTTGGTAAAAAAAGCTCCAGAAACCGGCTTCAGGGACGCGATTATTGTGTCGTAGTGCCTATTCTAAACCCGAATATGGCCGAGGGACTTGTCAAGCTGGCGGCTTCGTTGGCCGGAGCGCAGTTGGAAGGAGTTCGGCGACACGTTCGTATCGTCGTACTGGGGATTGTTACAGTACCGGAAGAAACTCCCCTCAGCCAGGGCGCTTCGCTGGTCAGGGCTTACCGGACGATGCTGCGCTATATTCCCCAGAGCGGTCCGGTCGAAGAAAATATCGAGGTTCATACCGAGGTGCGGGTCGCCCGCGAGGTCTGGCGCGGTATTGCCGACCAGGTAAAGGAAGAAGAAGGCGACCTGTTACTGCTGCATTGGAAAGGAACTACCCAGACTCTCGGCAAGATTTATGGGGATACCATTGATGCCTTGATGGATGACCCGCCCTGTGATGTGGTACTGGCCCGGTTCAGTAACAATTTACCGCCGGTTAAGAATATCTTGCTGCCGGTGCGCGGTGGAAGTTATAGCACCCTGGCTCTTGGTCTGGCCTCAAACCTGGCCGAAGAATGGTCGGCCAAGATTACCGTTTTGCATAATCTGGTCAATGGCTCAGGTTCGGTGGATGCCTTGCATTCAACACCGGTTCAAAATTATACCCAATTTTACGATAGTGCCGATACCGAGGACGGGTCGCTCAATACTTTGCAAGCTTTAGCCCTGGAGTTGCCTCCGGGAGCGCGTCTGGTAGCCCTGCAAGGCAACGTGATAGCGGGAATTGTCCGTGAGGCTCAATATCACGACCTGATAATAGTCGGGGCCAGCGAGATTAAGGAACCTTTACCGAGCCGGGGCAGTAGCGAAAAGGTAGCCGAACGAATTGCCCGCGAAACCAATCGCCCGTTACTGGTAGTAAAAACCGGCAAGCCCTTTGAATTGAAGCGTCCCACATCAGGCATGGTTGCGGCCCCGGTTTTCAAGGAACCGGATTTACAGGAGTCGGTAGACCGCTGGTTCGCCGAGAATACTTTTCGCTATCGCGAATTTCGCACCATGAGCACCCTGACGTTGTTGAAGGACCGTCATCATTTGCGAATTAGCCTGATTTTGCCAGTCTACGGCAACACGCACCCGGTCGCTCTCAATGAATATGTCCGGCGGGCCAGATATGCGCTTATCCGGGATTGCGCTCTGGTGGATGAGATTCTGGTTTGCGTCCCGGATAACCGGCTGGACCGGAAGGAAATCGAAGGCTTTTATAGCGGCGGCCCCGGCCACGAGCGTCTGAGCGAAGATGAAATAATTTATGTTACGCCGGGGGATGAGGCCGCTAAAAGGCCGGGTGTACCGACTGACCTGGGACCGGGTGAGGCTATTTCGCTCGGTTTGAAACATGCCAGGGGCGATTTGATAGTCTGGGCCGACCCTACCCTTGACAACTTTGAGGCGCGTTTGATTTACGGCCTGGTTGGGCCACTGTTAACCTATCCCGAATTTCAGTTGGCGGGCGGCTTCTATTCCGAAACGGGGGAATCTAACGAACAAAGCGGCAACCCGGTTCACAATGCACTGGTCGAATTAAGTTTACGGCCTTTGCTGGGGGGTTTTTTTCCTAAATTAGCCGGGGTTATAGACCCGATTTGTTCGGTCGGGGCGGCCCGCCGGGAATTACTCGAACGCCTCCCACTTTTTAGCGGCCCGGCCTTTATGACCGGCTTACTGATTGATACCGTTGTGCGGAGCGATTTGATGAGTGTGGCCCAGGTGGACCTGGGGCCGAAACCGGCCTCGAATTTAACTATCGCGCCCCAATTATTTACCGCCGATGTGTTGTCCATCCTGTTGCGCCGGGCCGAAGAACGCAGCCAGAATACGCTGTGGACCAGTTTTAACCCGTCCATCAAGACCGTTCAAAAAAGCGGCGATGTCTATTCACTTCATGTCGAACAACCGGCTTCAATCCTGAGTGAATTCCCGCCGGTCGGTTTCGTGGCCGGGTATGTCCGGCGCAGCTTTGAGCAGGAAAGCGAATAGGGTCTACTAAGGTTTAAACATGTCAATCGAACCAACCAGGAGTTTACCCACGCCCCAGGCTTACCGCCGCCCGGCGGCTGTTTTATTGTTAATTCGTCCCCTGGGACCACGCCAGGAACCGCACCTGATTTTCATGCGTCGCTCCGAGAAGGTCCATACCCACAAAGGCCAGATATGTTTTCCGGGCGGCAGCTTTGACCCGGATGACGGCACGCTGGAAGTAACGGCTTTGCGAGAAACCTTTGAAGAAGTGGGCCTTCCGCCAAAAAGCCTGCGCGTCCTGGGGCCATTGCCGCCGGTTGACACGGTCGTGAGTAACTTTTTAATTACACCTTTCGTGGCTGTCCCGGCTGACCCGACCGCCCCGCTTGAATATATTCCGGATGGGTTTGAAGTGGCTGAAATCCTGGAAATCCCTTTGCACTTGCTGCTCGACCCCGCCAACCGGTGTTACGAAGAATGGGTCATGCAGGGCCGACCCCGCCAGGTAGTCTTTTATAATTTTCAGCAAGTGGTTATCTGGGGCGCGACAGCCTTTATTTTAACTAATTTTATAGACGAGATAAACAGCGGAAAATGGCCCATGCTTTTTGAAAAGTAACCAGTAGCAAATACATTTAAAAAACTTTAGGAGATTACAGTGGCGCAAACTCTGGTTGAGAAAATTGTAGAGCGGTATGCGGTAGGACTCAGGCCCGGTCAGAAGGTCAGGTCGCAGGATTTTGTATCGGTTAAACCTCAGCAGGTGATGACCCACGATAATACGGGGGCGGTCATTCCGAAATTTGAAAGCATGGGCGCGACCGCGATTTTTGACCCTTCCCAACCGGTGATTGGCCTGGACCACGATGTCCAGAATCACGATGCCGAGAATTTGGCGAAATATGCCAAAATCGAAGCTTTTTGCAAAAAACACGGGCTGGCCTTTTTCCCGGCCCGGCGCGGCATTGCCCACCAGGTGATTTCGGAAGAAGGTTTCGTGCTGCCGGGAACGCTGGTCGTCGGGTCCGACTCACATTCCAACCTCTACGGCGCTTTAGGGGCGGTCGGTACTTCGGTAGTGCGGACCGATGCGGCAGCTATATGGGCTACCGGCCAGACCTGGTGGCAAGTTCCGGACGTGGTGAAAGTAACCCTGACCGGCGAGCTTGCTCCCGGCGTATCCGGCAAAGATGTAATTTTAACTCTGATCGGGGTTTACTCGCAGGACGAAGTGCTAAACTGTGCGGTCGAGTTTGCCGGTGAAGGAGTCGCTAACCTGTCGATCTCGCAGCGCATGACTATCGCCAACATGACGACCGAATGGGGCGCTTTGGTCGGGCTATTTCCCTATGACGCGGTTTTACGAAATTACCTGCTGCAAAGGGCCGCTCATTTCGCCAAAC
>JAYSYV010000277.1:0-6512 GCA_043727245.1 Chloroflexota bacterium
AGCCTTATTTTAGCCGGAATGGTACTACCTGTAGTTCTAAATTGACACGCTTTGTCTATAAGTGGTAGTCATTTCGATTACTCCGACAGGCTGCTAGGTGGAAGCTTACTGGTTCTTGCGGGAGTTTCAGGATTAGGTTTGTTTAAGAATTACCAGTTCAAATCCCATTTTGTTTCTGATAGAGACTAGATTAATGCTTGATCTCAAACGACCTATTCTTGTAATTAGTAATTGTGATTTTAGCTTTTGTATTTAAGCCGCCTGATTAGGGTCCCGGTACATTCAAAAAGCTCTTAACTTCTATTAAACCTTGGTTAATTTGATCTGTTTTTAATCAGCCTTGGATTCCAGGCCTGGTTTAAGCCGTCCGCTACCAGGTTTAAGGCCAGTACGGTCAGGGTAATAGCCAGCCCAGGAAAGGCTGACATCCACCAGGCCGACCGCACAAATTGCTGGGCGTTATTAAGCAGTGTCCCCCAGCTTACTACGTTGCGGTCTCCCAGTCCCAGAAAACTAAGCCCGGCTTCTACCAGGATAGCCCCCCCTATCAAAAAGGCCGCTTCGGTAACCACCGGGGGCAGGGCCGCCGGCAGGATGTGGCGTATTAAAATAGACCGTTCCCGCACACCCATGGCCCGTGCCGCCAGGATATAGTCCCTGGTCTTAATAGTAAGCACCTGCCCCCTGAGAAGCCGGGCCGTTCCGGGCCAGAAGGTCAGGCCCAAAAGCACTATGATCAGACCGATGTGACTGCCCAGGAGGGCTATCACCAGGAGGGCCAGGAAAAAGCGAGGTACCACCATAAATAACTCGGTCAGGCGCATTAAAATATCGTCTACCCACCCGCCTAAAAACCCGGAGAGGCCCCCTACGATGATGCCCACCGTAGTGGCTATCACGGCTGTAAGAAAACCTATCAGGAGTGAAATGCGGGTGCCGTTGACGACGGCCCGGAACATTTCCCGGCCCAGATCGTCAGTACCGAAAAGATGAGAGGCTGAAGGGGGAAGAAGGACATCCCCGGAAATAGTAAAGGGGTCGCCTGGCGCAATAATATTGGCCCCTAAAGCTACCAGGAACAACGCCAGTAAAATACAAGTGCCAACCGTAGCGGCGGGCTGGCTAAAGAAGCGCCGCCAGAAGCCGCGCTCCTTAAAAAGGGGTTGAACCAGGGGTACCGCTTGGGGTACGATCTGAGGTGATGCGGTCTGGTCAAGGCGGCTTGCCATCAGGCGTACCTCACTCGTGGGTCCAGGAGGCCGTAAGTCAGGTCGGTAAGCAAGTTAGCCAGGACAACCGTAATAGAAACCATAATAAAGATCGCCATAAGTAAAGGATAGTCCCGGTTGAGGGTAGCATCCAAAAGCAGCCGGCCCAGGCCGGGCCAGGCAAAGATCGTCTCGGTCAGAGCCGCCCCGGTCAGCATCAAACCTAAATGCCCGCCCGTAACGGTTATAATCGGCAGCAAAGCGTTTCGAAGGGCATGCCGCCCGACTACAACCCGGCTTGAAAGCCCCTTAGCCCTGGCTGTAGTGATATATTCTTCGTTGAGGGCTTCTCTGAGGCTGGTCCGGGAAAGCCGGGCGATCAGAGCCAGATAGGAGAGAGAAAGAGTAAGAGCTGGCAGGGCCAGGTGATGCAAAATATCCAGCCACTGCCTGAGGCCGGTATATTCTTCCCGGACCGAAATCATCCCCTGAACCGGAAAAAGGTTCAGTTGAACGGCCAGGCCAAGGACCAACAGTTGGCCCAGCCAGAAGACCGGCATGGCAAAAGCAGTCGAGGTAAAAGCGGTTATTAAGTGGTCCAACAGCCGGTTGGAGTGGGTTGCCGCCACCAGGCCTAATAGCAACCCGAAGACGGTAGACAGCACCAGCGCTGTCCCCATTAGGAGCAACGTAGCCGGTAGCCGGCTTAAAATGATATTAATTACCGGCTGCTGGTAGTTGAAAGAGTAGCCAAAATCGCCCGACAAAACGGACAGGATATACCTGACAAGTTGCTCAGGTATGGACCGGTCCAGCCCATAATGCGCCCGCATTTCCCGGTAATAGGCGGCGTTCCCGCCGTCACCGGCCAGGAAAGTGATTGGATCGCCGGGAGCCACGTGCACCAGGGTAAAGGTAATAACCAGTACCCCGAAGACAAGTGGTACTGCCTGCCATAAGCGGCGTAAAAGGAAGGCGCTGAGCCGGACCGGTCGAGAACCGTTCATTGGCTAACTATTCTTCCAGGCTGTTTCCAGTAAAGCCCCACTGGATACTCGGAAGCCCTGGAAGTTAGAACGGAAACCCCGGAATCCCTGGGAGTCGACCAGCCAGAAATAGGGTACGTCATCGACTATGATTTTCTGCATTTCGGCATAAATCTTGGCCCGTTCGGCCCGGTCGGTTAAAGTAATAGCCTGGTCCAGTAACTTGTCAACCTGGGGATTTTTGTAGCCGGCTCCGTTCGAGAAAGAAATCGGCCCGATATTGGTCGAAACGTAAGCCCGCCGGACTCCTATTTCCGGGTCGGTACCGTTACAGTAAGAAGCAATACCCAGGTCAAAATTCTTCTTGATGAAAACCTTGTCCACCGCTGCCGCCGTATCAAGACTTTCCAGATCAAGCTGAATGCCAACCTGTTTAAGCTGGTCTCGCATGGCCTCTCCCAGCCTGGCAAAGTTAGTAGCAGCCGTGAAAGTTACTTTAAACCGGGTGCCGTCAGCCCCTTTCGCCATCCCGGCCTGGTCTAACAACTTGTTAGCCGCCGCCGGATCATAAGCGTATGATTTTACATTTGGAGTATAGGCCCAGGTCATTTGTTTACTGATCGGCCCGGTCGAGGGTATGCCCTGACCGAAATAGACCTTATCGACTATAAACTGGCGGTCGAGGGCCATGTAAAAAGCCTGGCGCACTTCCAATTTATCAAAAGGCGCTTTGGTCAGATTAGGAATCATGGTATCCTGGCAAAGAGAGCCGCCCGATCCGCCATAACCCTGTACCAGGGTGATACTGGAGTTTTTCTGCAACCGGGCCAGGTCGGCCCCTGAGACGCTGGATAAATAATCCACCTCACCATTCTCAAGAGCCTGGGTAGCCGTGGTAGAGTTGGTAATAACCCGGAAAATGACTTTATCCAGGTAGGGGAAGCCAGCGCGGAAATAATCCGGGTTGCGTTCGAGGGTTATGTGGTCGCCTTTGACGTAATCAACGAATTTGAAGGGGCCGGTCCCTATAGGCTTAAGATTGGCCGGATCGGTCATCACGTCTTTGCCATCGTAAATATGCTTGGGAATAATTGAAGCTTCCACTACATCCAACCGCTGTAAGAGAGGACTATAGGGCTGCTTGAAACGGAAAATCACCGTCAGAGGGTCGGGAGTTTCAATTTTGTCCAGCACGCCTTCAAGTCCAGCCTTGGTCCGCGAATGGAATTTCAAGAGAGCCTGCTCGAAAGTGAATTTAACATCGTCCGAGATGAAAGCTACCCCATCATGCCATTTAACGTTGGGTTGCAACTGGAAGGTGTAAACCTTGCCATCCTGGGATATTTGCCAGCTTTTAGCCAGCTCTGGTACCGGGTTAAGCTGGTCGTCCAACCCTACCAGGCCGTTGTAAATCTGGTCGGTTACCGGGTGAATTGCGCCGGAAGTGGTTATGGCGGGATTAAGTGATCCGGGATCACTGGTAGCCACTACTACTACCGTTCCACCCCGTTTGGGGGTACCGGCCTGGGCGGCGGCCGTAGTGGCCCCGGTGGCAGCCGTGGTTGCGGCCGAAGCTGTAGTCGCAGCGGCAGCTGTGGTCGCGGCAGCTGTGGTCGCGGCGGAAGTGGTAGTGGTTGCAGCGGCGGTGGTTGCAGCAGCCGTGGTGGCTGAGGCGGCGGTCGTTGCAGCGGCGGTAGTGGCACTTGTGGCGGCGGTAGTGGCCGCCGAAGTTGCCTGGCTAACGGCCGGGGTAGCGGTATCACTACCACAGGCAGCCAGTAACATGGTTAGAACCAGCGTGAGAGCTGCTACTATTCGGAACCGTGTTCGCATTTGATTCTCCCCCCTTGGATTTATCTAAGAACTTTAGGTGTGGATCGTAAGCATCTCTTAACCCAATTCCCGGCGGGTAAAATTATTATCTCCTGGTTTCACCCGGTTGACTTTCTGTGTTTAGTCGTCTCGGCCACGGCCATTACAGGCGGATAGCGGCTTAAACACCATACACAGTCTCAGTCGGAAAGAAGCTCAAAGCAGTATCAGGGCTAGAGCAACTCGAACTCAGTTACTAACTCCTACTTCAGCGCGGCACAACTGCTTTTATTATCAATTTAACAGGTTGCTCCAGGTTAGCTAGAATATTATCTTGTTATTAAGTTAGTTTGTTGCGTTTGTAAGATTATTAGTTCACTAATAATTCCAGGTAAAATTAGCTGACTAATAATTTAATGTTGTTCAATTCCTTACTGGCTTGTTCCTGGTTTAATATACTAAATCTAGAAGCCAGCTAACTAACTAACTGCCCGTACTGGCCTCGGCCGAGCCGCATTTACAACCCGAGCAGGCACACCGGCCTGGAAAAAGGTCGCGTTCCAGCCTTAGAACCCGCATCAGTAACACCCGCTCCCGTCCTTCCAGGCTTTCGACTATTTCTGGCAGGACCAGGGCTAACCCAATCAGGTGTTCGACCGTGGGCATCTCGGTGCCACGTTCCCAGAAAGAAATGGTACTCTGGTTGACCCCTATCCGGGCCGCCAGTTCTCCCTGGGTCATGGCCTGTGTTTGGCGAGCCGTCCGAATAACGTAGGCTAAAGGTTGGTTTTGAGTTGACACCGCGGTTCTCTTAATCTTTACTTGTTGTCTTTTTCTTTTTCTTTGTCCGTATCTAAAAATCGCAGCCGCGAGTCGAGCTTTGCGGTAGATGCCGGTTTCGCCGGTTGTAACAAACGGCTGACCAGGGCCTCAAAAGCCAGGATGCCAGGCGAGCCTGCTGCCACGTCAATGGGAGCTTTGGCCTGCTTATCGGCTTCCTCGATAACCCGGTCCTCTGGAATTACCAGCATTTCTTCATCCGGGAAGAGTCGGAGCACTTTTTCCAGGTCGGCCTCATTTCGGATGCGGTTAGCCACTACCAGGACATGGGCTACCTTACGTTCGTGGGCCATATCCACTGCTCTGCGGGCTACTTCAAGAGCTTTAGGGCTTGGTTCGGCCATTACCAGAAGGTAATCGACATGGCCTTCTTCCAGGCGGCTGAGCGTACCAAGGCCAGCTTCCAGGTCAGCCAGAACAACCCGGTTAGCCAGGCCAATAGTTTCAATCTCTCCGAGCAACTGCTCGGCTGAAATTCCACATCAGGGTCAGCCGGGTTTGAGCTGTTCAATTTTAGTTACTACGGCCAGGCGCACGCCGTCCGGGGCCGTAACCCCGAAGCGCTCCAGCATTTCAAGGACACTGGGAGCGTGTTCGGTTTCAGAGTCTTCTTCATCAAGAGCCTGGCGAACTGCTGCCAGCCGGTAAGTCTCTTCTATCGAAAGGCCCAGGGATAAGCCCAGGTTTGGGTTCGTATCACAATCCAGGGCGATTACCTCCCGGCCCTGCCGGGCCAGCAAGCGGGAAATGGTGCCGGAAGTAGTGGTCTTTCCAGTGCCGCCTTTACCTACTACAGCTATTTTCATAAAACCTCCTTTCCCTTCCTTCTTTCCTTACTTAATTCACTTAATCATTTAAGCTTATTGAGCTTGCTGCTGCTGCTGTCGTTGCCTGTACTCCCCGATCAACTCTTCTAGCCGCACGGCCAGTTCCTGGATAGCCACTACCGCCGGGGCGGAGGGTACGGCATCCAGGGGCGCCCGCTTTTCGCGCTCGGCTTCAGCCAGTTCTTCATCGTAAGGCAGCGTTGCCAGGAGAGGCAGCCCGCCCCAGCCGGGACCGGCTCCGAAAAGTTGCTCCATCTGCTCAAGCTCGGCCATTGACCGTAATTTGTTTGCCACGATACCGACCATAGGACGGGCTGCCTGGGTTTCTTGGGGCTTTGCACTTTTAGCCGGAAGCGGCTGGGCCAGTTTCGCCAGCCGCCGGATCGAGAGAACCGCTTTAGCGGAAGGTTCGGATACCAGGAGGATCAGTTCAGCGAAGTCACCCCAGCCAAAGAAAGGCTGGCGGGTTCCGGCGGCCATGTCGCCTATCAGAGACCAGTTCTCGCCCCTGAATTCTTCCATTACATAGCGGAAAGCGACGGTGGAACCGGGCTTAACTTTGTCGGGCAACTTACCAAGCTGGAGAAACCGCACTCCGTCGGGCGCGGTAACGGCATACTTTTCTACTAATTCACCTACCTCTACCCCGTCCCTGAGCACCCAGCCCCGCTCCGGTTGGCGTTCGGCCAGGTCAGCCGGCAGTTCACCCCGGCTGGCTTCATCAATAGGAAGGCCCAGGGAAAAGGCCAGGCCCGGCAGGGTATCGACATCCAGGGCCAGGACAGAGTGGCCGCGGCGTGCCAGAGTACGGGCCAGGGTCCCGGCGATAACCGATTTAC
>JAYSYV010000278.1:0-2084 GCA_043727245.1 Chloroflexota bacterium
GGATACCAAAATGGGAGATCGTTCCGCCCGGTTGGAAACTACTATTTTCGTTGAGAGTGAAGTTGACAGGCGGTTCAGCTACCTCGAACTTGGCATAGCCGGGCCGAACCTTGACGGGTTCAAGGCCAAACAAAGTCTGGTAGAACGGAAGCGACCGTTCCACGCTAGTTGTATTAATTGAAACATGAACTCGCATGGTAGTAGCAAACTCAACGGCGCTTTTCTTCTGTTCAAGGTTAATAGTCATAGTAAACGACTCCTTTAAATAAATTTCCCCGCCGCAAGCAGCGGAGTATTTTAAGCGGATTACTCTCACAAGGATACGCCGCAAGCAGCGGGGAATTCAACCCTGAGAGATTAATCTCTCAATATTCAACTAACATGGAATTGTGCCCTGCAACGATCCAGATTTCTTTATAGAAAAGATAGCATTGATTTTGCGGAATTTGGCAAGGGAGTTTACCAAAAAAACTTGGCTTGTAGCCATAAAAAATATAGTCAGTAGTGACATTTTAAAATTAGTTGGGTTTTAAAGGCCATTAATTTTATTTCTCCAGATATAACCTCCATAAAACTATACCGCTACTTCGCCCCTTGCTGCAGGAACGCCTACTTTAGGTAACACATAAAGGATTGTTTCAGTTATGGCAGTGTTAAATCGAGAAAGTTTTGATGACGATAATACCGGTAATGCCTGGTCCTGGGCCAGCCTCGGTCGGTATATTTGCAGTGATATATTGGTGTCACTATTACGACTAGCTCCATCCGTCCTTTTACTCCTTATAAGTCACGACCTACTGGCCTTCTATAATCCTAATAGATGGTTCCCTGACTGGCAGCAATTAATGTTCAGTCCTGAATGGGCTTTTTGGCTTTTATTTGGGGGTGTTCCAACCTTGCTTTGGGCGGCTGGTTTCTTTGCGCCAATATTTGACCGATGGCGCAGCGCCTACGAACTGGCAGGTCGAATTGAATTACCTCAAGTAGAGCGGGACCGTGATGTCTTAAGAAGTAAATTAGAACGTACCAGGCGGGAATTAGTAAATACTGAAGATCAGTTAAAGGGCGAAAGCATTACCTGCGAGCGCACGCTGGACCGGCTAACTGCGGTTCAAAAGGAACTCGATGCGACCAAAACAAAGGCGAGCCGGGCGGAGGCTGAACTACTCAACACCAAGCGGATGCTTGAAGAAACCGGGACCAGACTTATCAAAAGTGAACAACTTCTCCAGTCGGCTGAAAGTCGTAAGAACCAGGAGATAGTCATAGCTCTGCAGGAAGCCGATGCTCAGTTACAGACCAGGATAAAACAGGTCAGTGAAAAGGTTCGCAGTAGTGACGGCAAAGCCCCGGTACAGACTTCTTTCCCGGTAAACGATACAGCCCTTACCAGGGCAAAATCAGACCAGCCTACCCCCTCTAGTCCAAAGGATATATTCCTATGAGCAAACCGAAGGCTAAGGTTCGCACCCAACGAGACGATGACTTATTGCGCTGGGTCGGGCGGGGCGGTATCGCCAGTATCGCCCAGTTGCACCAGCAGTTCTGGCCCCAGGCTAAAGAGCAGACCTGCCGGGACCGGCTGCTTCAGCTTGAGAAAGCCAGTTGGCTCAAGAGCGAATATACAGATACCAGAAAACATGGCACGCCGGAACTGGTCTTTTACCTTACTCGCCAGGGTGCTAACCTCTTTACCGCCGGTGAGCGCGAGCGAATGATAATTGGCAAGCCCGCCAGTCATGAGTTAAAGCAGCAGTTAATGATGCAGGATACCCGGATTATGCTGGAGCGGCGACTGGCCGAAGATGGGGCGCGGATACTGGATTTCCGTAACGAGAGGGAGTTGCGAAGCCAGTTCTACAAAAAGGCCAACCGGCAAAGGCGGTCCAGTATAAGCCAATTGCTATCAGGGCGGTCTGATGATATGGCTGACTGCCAGGCCCTGATCGAGCGGAGTGATGGCAGCCAGGTAATGGTGGATATTGAAATAGACGGCCAGTATTACGGTCAGATGCTAAAGGACAAAGTAGCCGCCCTGGCACGAAATTCTAACCCGGTTTTGTATGTAGCTGAGATCGGGCGAG
>JAYSYV010000279.1:0-19667 GCA_043727245.1 Chloroflexota bacterium
GACCAGACCGGTGTCACCATTATGCTGATGGAAAAGGGGCTGGATACCGGGCCAATCTTGACCCAGGTCGTCACGCCCATTGACCCGGCGGAAACCCAGGAAACCTTGCTGACGAAACTTGCCAGGGACGGCGCGGAACTATTGGTCCAAACTCTGCCTCGTTGGGCCGCCGGACAAATTACGCCCCAAGCCCAGGAGGCCACTCAGGCCAGCCATACCGGGATTATCCAGAAAGAAGCCGGGCGGATTGACTGGCAGGAAAGCGCTGTTATTATTGAGCGCAAAAGCCGGGCTTACGACCCCTGGCCCGGTATTTATACGAACTGGAACGGTCAGACCTTGAAGTTGGGCCACTCGACGGTCTATACCGAGAGTGCTTTAACCGACCTGCCAGCGTCCGAAAACCGGCAGCCCGGCCAGGTATTTTTAAGTGGCATTGAAGAAAAAGGGTCCCCTCCGCAACTCCTGATAGCCACCGGCGAAGGTTTTCTGGCTCCCCAGGAGTTACAGCTTCCCGGTAAAAAGATGCAGCCTGCCGCCGAATTCAGCCGGGGCTACCGCCAGATTATAGGCTCAATTTTAGGTATCTAGTTTGGAAATTTTTGGGAATTTCAAATTATGCTAAAATAGGTTAGGTATGTGGGAAATGTCGGGTGAATTTGGTAGCGAGGTAATGATTGTCTGTTTCTAATACGCCGGTAAATTCCGAACCGGCCCTGAATCAAAAAAACCCTGCTAAAAAACCAGCCAGACACTGGCGCTTGTTAGGAGCGTTCGTGCCTTTACCCCTCCAAATCGCCCTGCTGGTATTCTGGTTGGCCTGGGCCATCGCTCTCGCCCGTGGCCCGTTGACGATTGATATCGGTGCGGACGACACCCTGGACATGCTCTATCTTACTCCCGGCGATGATGGCTTCTTCCAGCCCGAATCACGCCTGGCTAATCCCGATTTTCCCCAGGCCGATAATACTTATCGCTGGGCCGGACGGACTTCCCGCCTAAAAATCCCCTGGCCCCTGGATTCGATACCCCTCAAAGCCTATATGCGGTTGACCGCGCCCCGGCCCGGACTCGACCCTACTCAAACCGGTGTTACGTTAAAAGCCCGTGGTAAGCTGGAATGGATTGACCAGGATTTAGGCCGCATAGAGGTCAACGGCTCATACCAGGGCAATTATTACGAGTTCAAGCTGCCGGAGCATTTGCGGCCCAACCTGGCAGCCTACGAACTTTCCTTTGAAGCCGAGAATGCCTACCAGCCGGGCAACGGTGATGTTAGAGGGCTGGCGGTCCTTTTCTTCAGCCTGCGGTTGGAGCCGGATTATAACGCTTTTGGCTGGAAAGGCTGGCTGGCTTCGTTTGCCCGGCCCGGCCTGATGGCGATTATGGCTTTTTCCTGCTGGGCGTTGGGCCGCATCTTTCTGCCCGCCGGGAAGAAAGGACGGTGGGCTTTAGGTTTTGAGGGACTGACCGGGTTGTTGCTCCTGGGCAGTCTGGCTTTCTGGCGACAGGCCGCTGAACCGCTGTATGCCTCGTGGGCCTTTATCCTGCCGCTGGCCTGGCTGCTGCTGGCCCTGGCCGAAGCTTTCCGCCGCCGAGCCGCTTATTTACCGGCGGCTTACATCTACGCCGCGACCCTTTTCCCGCTGCTGCCACTGGCTCAGTTTGCTTTTGGTCGGCTTGATTTGTATAGTGTTAATCCAGGTTCAGTGTTAGTTGGCGGATATGTTGCTGCGCTCTTTTACATCGGAGCGATTTACGTCAATAGCGGTCGCACCCATCCCCATGTTTTCGAGCGAGCTTTCGTGCGCGGCACTCTGGCGGCGGCGGCGGTTTCTTTTCTCTACGACCACTTTATTGTCTTCCAGGAAAATCTCTATCGCGGCTCCGATTTTAAAGTCTATTACGGGGCTTTGATGCGCTTCGAAGGCGGCGGTCCTCTTTATGACCTGAACGAAATCGCCAACTTACCGGGAGCCGCCGCCCGCATGCCGCCTGGTTTCAGCCTGACTATGTGGCCCCTGGTCCGCATTTTTGGCCCGGACGTAACCAATGCCCTGCTGACATGGCGCGTCTTCAACGAATTACTGCTAATCCCGGTCATCCTGGTGCTGCTAAAAGTATTTGGCGGCGAACGTGAAGGCATCAAATTTAACCCGGCGGTCTGGTTCCTGGGCTTAAGCTTTGGTCAGACCGCCGAGAGCCTGGGCTACGGCCAGTGGAATGTAATCGTGCTGCTTGGTCTGGCTTTGATGGCGCTCTGGATAAAAGACGGCAAGCTGCAACGAGCCGGAATAGCCCTGGTCTTGCCGGTTTTTCTCAAACTATACCCCGTAATCTCGGCCTTATACTTTGTTTTACAAAGAAACTGGCGTTCCGCCCGGAACAGTCTGATTGGTCTGGTTATAGGGAGTATAGTTGTTTTAGGTTTAGCCGGGCTAGTGGTAGGTTTCGACCAGCTCTGGTTTTACTTCACTCAGGTGGTATTTGGGGTTAACCGGCCGGAATTAGATATTTCCAATCAATCGCTATGGGGCTTCTGGAGCCGCCTGGCCGTGCCGAGGGTGATGGCCGACTTCAAAGACGAGCTTCCAGGTTGGATTACCCCAATCAGTTACGGTTCGGCGCTGGCCCTGACTGTGATAACCTGCCTCGGCATCGGGCGAAAGCCGGGCGATGAAGCTGACGAGCAGTTAAAACTGGGAGCGCTGGCGCTACTGGCGGTGCTTATCCCGCCGTTTGTCTGGTTCCACTATATCGTGCCATGTCTGGTGGCGGTCCTGGCCCTGCTGGTAAGTTTGAGCCGTCCTGGTGGTCAAACCCGACGCTGGCAGTTAGCCGCCTTCGGTATTGGCTACGCCTGCCTGGCTTACGGTGGCCGGAGCGACTTTTTCTTTACCGATGCGGTCGGTTTAGCCCGTTTAGGGACGAGCTATCGCTTCCTGGCGGCCCTGCTGCTGTGGGGTCTGTGCCTGTGGCTATTGCGTAAGCCGCTTAAAACTACCACCGAGCAACCTGCACCTGAACCGCAAATCCCGGCCACTACTGCCAGTAATCTCTAGTTTCGCTACCAAATCTTTTTTCCATTTTAGAAACGACTACAAGCGGAGCTTAATACTTGATATAATGTTAGCAGGGAAAGGAGTCTCAGGAATGTTACCGCAGGTCAACCGTTACTATACACCCGAAGAATATCTGGCGCTGGAAGAAAAGGCCAGTACCAAAAGTGAATATTTCCGAGGTCGGATTTACCAGATGAGCGGGGCATCCCTTAATCATAATCGGATAACGGTGAATTTGACCGGCCTGCTTTACCGGGCGTTAGGCGGTAAATCCTGCGAAGTTTTCAGTGGCGATATGCGATTACTGGTAAAAGCCAACGGCCTTTACACCTACCCGGATATAATGGTGATTTGCGGTCCGATAGACTTAATTGCCGGTCAGGTAGATACGGTGGCTAACCCGCTGCTAATTATCGAAGTACTTTCCAATTCCACGGCTGATTACGACCGTACCGATAAATTCGAGCTATATAAAGCTCTAAACACTCTCCAGAACTATGTGCTGATAGACCAGCACCGCCCCTACATTCAATCGTTCAACCGGCTCGAAAATGAACCGCGCCTCTGGTCCTTAGAAACTTTTAACGGGCTGGATAAGCAATTAAGGCTACCGGCGCTCGATTTAGAGCTAAACCTGGGCGACATTTATAACCGGGCCGAGTGGTCCGAAACCGAAATTGCGCATCCAAATCAAATGTAAAGAAAATTATCCAGCGCTTAAAAGAAATTCCTTTTGGGAAGAAACTCTTTCCCAGCATTCCTCGGCCAATTTTTTGAAAACCAGGGCTTGCTGCCAGCGGTCTGAAATCTCCTGGGTAGTGCCGGGAAGGGTAATAGAGTAGTTGGCCGGTCCGAGTTCACAGGCATAGGGGAAAACATCGCCCGGTTTAGCTCGGTGTAGCCAACTCGCCATCCCTTTTTCCCACCAGCGCGTGAAGTGTTCCACCATGGGATGCGTACCTTCAGGGCCAATATCCACCTGGACCTGTTCACCATTCGAGACCCGGCCATGAATAGCGCCGGTACGTGGAAGTAACACCTCGAACAATTCTTCGGCTTTCTCGGAATAAACCCCCATCTCCCCGGCCACGACATAATGGGATAAATCAAGGGTCAGGCGCAGGTCAGGAATGGCCTGGACATATTCAACCGCCCGATGCAAATCCTGGGTAATAGTGCCACGGTGCGTTTCTGCAAAGAAAGGTATATTCGCTTCAGCGGCGGCTTCTACCAGACCCGCCAACAAATCAATGGCCGGTGCGCCGATTACAAAGTTGTCTTTGACCTGGGCGTTGACATATTGCGTTCCAAAGGCATTGGCTTGCTCGAACAAACGCCGGGCTTCTTCGACCGACCGGGGAAAAATCGTAGTCCCAAAGTCAAAGTTATACTGGTCCAACAGGTTGCGCCAGCGGGCGGCTTCCTGGGGCGCAGGCAACCCGGCCATAACACCGCTGAAACCAGCCCCGGCAATTTGCTCAAACTTCTCCTCAAGCGTCCACTCCCGCTGACCGTTTCCGAGATTTACCATTCCCCACATGGCCTGGTGAACTGCTAACCGAGGCGACTGGATACTTTTATCGTTCACAATGCTGGAAGACATCAAAACTCCTTTAAGATTTCAAAAATGTTGATTACTCCACCGTGACGCTTTTAGCTAAATTACGCGGTTGGTCTACGTCGCAGCCCCGCCGGTTGGCAATATGGTAGGACAGCAGTTGCATGGGAATCGCCGCCAGAATCGGCATAAGGAGCGGGTCGGTGGCCGGTAGATAAATTACCTCATCGGCGATAGAAGCCAGGGCTTCGTCACCTTCGGTCGCCAGGGCTAAGACCCAACCATCGCGGGCTTTGACCTGCTCAATCGCCGATACCACCTTGGCATATACTTTGTCCTGGGTAGCAATCACCACCACTGGCAAGCCTTCATCTATCAGGGCAATCGGCCCATGCTTCATCTCGCCCGCCGGGTAGCCTTCGGCGTGTATATAGCTCAACTCTTTCAGTTTCAAAGCGCCTTCCAGGGCTACCGGGTAATTTACACCCCGGCCCAGGTAAAGGAAGTCCTGGGCCTGAGATTTGAGGCGAGCGACATGCTGGTAAATCTTGTCGTCAGCCAGCAAATCGTCAACGTGCTTGGGAATTTCGATCAGGGCTTGCAGTAGTTTCGCAGTCCGTTCGGGCTGGAGAGTGCCTTTGGCCTGGCCCAGGTAGACCGCAAGCATTAACAGGTCGGCCAGGGACGTGGTAAAGGCTTTGGTACTGGCGACCCCGATTTCCGGCCCGGCTTGCATATAAATCACGCCGTCTGAAACACGCGCGGCCTGGCTGCCTACCACATTTACCACCGAGACAATTTTAGCTCCTTTTTGGCGGGCTTCGTCAATGGCGGCCAGGGTATCAACCGTTTCGCCGGATTGCGTAATAGCGACCAGCAAATGATTGGGGGTAAGGATAGGGTCGCGATAGCGGAACTCGCTGCCATAATCAACATCCACCGGCAACCTCGCCAGTTCTTCAATCATGAATTTGGCAATCAACCCGGCATGCCAGCTAGTTCCACAGGCAACAATCGTCACCTTTTCAATTGCGGCCAGTTCCTGGGAGGTAAAGCGCAGGTCTTCCAGTGTAACCGTCCCGGCGGCAAGATTGACCCGCCCCCGGATAGTATCACTCAGAGCCTGGGGCTGGTCGTAAATCTCTTTCTGCATGAAGTGCTTGTAGCCACTTTTGGCGGCGGTAATTGCGTCCGTGTGGATGGTTATGATTTCCTTCTGGATAACTTCGCCTTTTTGGTTATAGAAAGTCACCCCATCCCGGCTAATCGAAGCCACCTCGCCGCTATCCAGGAAACTCACCCGGCGGGTATGCGGCAAAATAGCCGGAATATCACTGGCGACATAATTTTCGCCGCTGCCGGTGTGACCGTAACCGATGACCACGCCCCCGGCGTTGGAAAGGCGAGCCGCCACGATTCTATCCGGCTCCTGGACCGAAAGCGCCACAATTGCAGCCGTACCTTTAAGCTGGCCCAGGGTTTGCCGCATGGCTTCTTCCAGGCTAAACCCATCCAGGACAATATATTTTTCGATTAGATGAGCCAACACTTCGGTGTCGGTTTCGGAATGGTAGGGATAATCGTAGCCCTGCTGAATCAGGTCTTTCTTTAACTGGAGATAATTTTCAATAATACCGTTATGGACCACCACCACTTTGTCCTGCGGCCCCCGGTGCGGGTGGGCATTTAACTCCGTCGGTTTACCGTGGGTGGCCCAACGAGTATGGCCCATGCCAAGCGTGCCGTGGGGACCGGTCCCATTCTCTTTCGACAGGGCTTCCGTCAGGTTAGCAAGTTTGCCCACGCTCCGGCGCGTCTGAATCTGATTGTTCCGGTTGATAATAGCGACACCTGCCGAGTCATAGCCCCGGTATTCCAGGCGTTGCAGCCCGCCAATTACAACCGGTAAAGCCTCCTGGCTACCAACATAACCGATGATTCCACACATGAGTTGAAAATACCTCCACAAAAAATTAAAACAATTGCAAGAACTGGCCCGGCTAAAAGTGTTGAATTAGATTTTATTCAAGAAAATAGCCAGTGCAAAGGGAGCTTAAAGTGCTTTGTTTGGAGCATTATAACATTTAATTGTAATTCAGTATTCAGTGGTCAGTAAATTTAAAATTTTAGAATTATCAAAAACACCTGAATTTTTCAGTCCAAAACGCAATTTTTCAAAATCAAATTGTGAATATTGTTACAAACTATTGCATTTTTGGGTGGATGTGCTATTATAATTCTGAACGTTTAATTTGTTTAGAATGTAACTATTAAGAAATCTTTGTTAGGAAAGGAGCCACAAGGTGACAATCCAAACAAGCAATCAAAAACTGGTCGCGCTGCTTCAACGGGCCTATTCGGCTGAAATGGGAGCGGCCCTGGCCTACCGGGGCCACTGGCGGTCCCTGGCAGATAAAACCGAACGCTCTGAAATCCGCCTCATTGAAGCCCAGGAATGGCTGCACCGCCGCGAAGTCGGCGCGTTACTGAAAGATTTAGCGGCGCATCCCCGGCTGGCTTACGAACTAAAATATTTTGTTATCGGGCAGGTGCTGGGTTTTCTTTGCTACCTGGCGGGCTGGTTTTTACCGATGTACGGGGCCGGTCGGATGGAGAGCAAGAATTACCGTGAATACGAACAGGCCGCCGAGTATGCCCTGACCTGCGGACACCTCGAATATATCAACTGCTTGCTCAGTATGGCCGAAGTGGAATGGGAACACGAATTTTATTTCCGGGGCAAGGTAGAAGGCCACCCCTGGCATAGCTTCTGGCCTATGTGGGAAAAACTACCGGTCAAGTCCACTATTCGGACTAATAACCGCTCCTACCGGGCCTTAAACAACGCTGAGAATTTAATTCAGAGCAGGGCCGTAGTTTAGGGGAAATCTAGCAGCCATGCATACCCAGCCTGTGAGTAAAACCAGAATCAAAAACCGGCCCAATAATTCGAGGCCGGTTTTTGATTTGAAATATTCTAAAGAATATTCGCTAATTTCTTAGCGCATAAAAGTCGGAGCAAGTTTTTCAGCATAATCCCCGATGACGGGTAATTTGGTCTTTTTGCCCTTAGTGCCTTCTAAAATCAACCAGATTGTTATACCGATGTAGCCTAACCAGATTAACAGGCCCAGGATGTTAACTATACCCCAAAGTCCAGTACTAAAGTATAATATAGCCCCTAAAATACCGAATGCAATCCGAAGTGCCAGGTTAAACAGGCCGAAAATAAAAGCCTGCATTGCGTGGAACCGGACGAATTGATTCTGTTTCTCCATTGCCAGCACAATTAAAGCCCCGATAAAGCTAAAGATATAAGCTATAGCGATCGACGCATTGGGAGAAAGGCTGCTGGAAGCCGGTTGAGCGCCGTAAGGCTGACCATAAGGCTGCTGCCCATATTGCTGTGGAGGCTGTCCATACTGCTGCGGAGGCTGCCCGTATTGCTGCGGAGGCTGTCCATACTGCTGAGGCTGCCCGTAAGGCGCTTGACCCTGGGGCGGCTGTCCGTAAGGCGCTTGACCCTGGGGCGGCTGTCCATAAGGCTGGCCCTGGGGCGGTTGCCCGTACTGTTGGCCTTGAGGCTGTCCATAAGGCTGGCCCTGGGGTTGCCCGTACTGTTGGCCTTGAGGCTGCCCCTGAGGTTGTCCATAAGGCGGTTGACCCTGCGGTGGTTGGCCCGGCTGACCATAAGGTGGCTGGCCCGGAGGATAGGGAGGCTGAGACATGTTTAGTTGGCTCCTTTCCGACTCCACATCGTAGTTCGTGGCTGGCGGCTGGCAATTGACTTTTAATAATAGATCTGTGAACAGGCTTAATTTGAATCTAGCGCATTAGTATAAGGCGTTACCTTATTATACAATACCTGACAATAGCCGTATGTGACGTATATCATTAACAATTTCACCCTCCTTAGCTAATATAATCCCTGGAATTAGCACATAATTTCCAATTTGACCTGAAAACCTCTTGACAGGTACAAAAACCAGCTTTATAATCAAGGTGAACGTTTGTTCTAATTGAGTAGTTTAGTAACCAGGAAAGCGAAAAAGCTTATGACGACCGAGTACAGGGAAGATTTATTCGTTAATTATGAATCGCCAGAATATTATGAGCTTTTGCAAGTGCAGCCTGGGGCCACTAAACAGACCATTGATGCGGCTTATCGCCGCCTGGCCTGGCAGTATCACCCGGACCACAACCCGGCAGCCGGAGCTAACAACCGGATGCAACAAATAAATGCCGCTTATTCTACCCTCAAAGATTCCCGCCGCCGCTCGGCCTACGACCGGGAAATGTTTTACGACACGGAAGAATATGCTACTGACGAAGCCGAATATGACTATAGTCCCGAAAATTATTCTTCCAACAACCGCCGCCGGAGTGGCATCTCATTCCGTACTAAAGTTGAATGGCTGGCAATAATAATAACCTTGCTGATTGTCGGCGGAGCGCTAATCTTAAAAGCCCCTGCCACTTCGACCGAAGATGAATCACCGGTTACAGGTGTTTCATCTAAAAACGTAGTTTCAAACTATGCTGCCCCGGTCCTCCGTACCCTCTCGTATTCGGATTTCGATAGCGCCCAGGCAGACGGTTGGAAGTTAGGCAATACATGGCATCTGACTACCCGCCAGGCGTACTCCGGCAAAAGCAGCCTCTGGATTGGGGACGAATCCAAAGGCACTTACCGGCCTAACCTGGATGCTACCGCTGACCTGCTAAAGACGGTAGATTTAACCGGCGTTTCCTACCCGGTCCTGAACTTTCAGATTAACGGCCAGACTGGACTAAATGCCGGGGATAACCGGTTGCTGGTGGAAGTAGCCGCTGCCGGACAGGCTTTTCTGCCGGTCTATGAAACCCATAAAACTTACACCCAATGGGAAGAAGTTTCGATAGACCTGGCCCAATTCAAAGGAGCCGAAATAAATGTGCGCTTCCACTTCATCAGCGGAACGGGCAAGAATATCACTGCTAACAGCGGCTACTTTCTGGACGATGTGCGGGTCGAAAATGCGATACCAGGCCGGTAAATCCTCACTTTAAGACGGAGCTGGGAACTTTTCTATGGTTAGCTACGTATATTATAAAAGCCAGGGTTAAGAAATGAATTTGAGTATAATTCAGGCCCGGTATATACTATAATTCTTTGCAAGGACCGAATTCGGTCCTTTTTACGCAAAATAGATTATTTGCAGGTATGCCTGTTGCACTAAGACAGGCCACTACAGGAGAAATCTTACGATCAAAGCTAACTTAAATAAACTATTTCAGAGCCAGGCGGTTGTTACCAGGCCGGGAGCTGCCAGAAACGATCAGGCTCAGGCTAAAGAGAATAATCTGCCTGATAATTCTAATATTGAATTATCTAACCTTGATCCAATAACTGAAATTGAAACTTTGCCCCAGCCGGTAGCCCCTACCGGCAGTCTTGCCGATTTAGAGCTAGAGCCGCTGGAAGACCTGGAAGTAGGCCCACAGAGAAAACACCCACGAGCCACCAACCATAAAACCATTGCCCCTCGTGAACGCACTTTGATGGTCGGTATCGGTCAAAATGGCGACCTGTTTGAGGTTCAAGATTCGCTGGACGAACTGGAACAGCTTTGCTCTACCGCCGGGTTGGAAGTCGTGGGCCGGACTTATCAAAACATCGGAAAAGCCCACCGGTCTTTCCTGGTCGGCACGGGTAAAGTTGAAGAAATTAAAAAGATGATTAGCGAATTGGAAGCGGAGGTCGTGGTCTTTGACCGCGAGTTAACCCCGACCCAGACTCGCGAATTGGAATTGGCTTTTGGGATTAAACTTCTGGACCGGACCGGCATTATTTTAGATATTTTCGCCAGCCGCGCCCGGACCCATGAAGGCCGTTTGCAGGTGGAACTGGCTCAACTGGAATACCGCCTGCCGCGCCTGACCCGCCTGTGGACCCACCTTTCCCGCCAGACCAGCGGTGGACGCGGGGCCGGGGGCGTGGGCGTTAGAGGCCCAGGTGAAACACAATTGGAAGTTGACCGCCGGAACAGCCGGGTGCGGGTCAGCCATCTCAAGCGCGAACTGGAAAATGTGCATACGCACCGCGAGCTTTACCGCCGCCACCGCAAAGCTGAAGGCATCCCGGTTGTTTCGCTGGTCGGCTATACCAACGCCGGAAAATCTACCCTCTTAAATACACTGGCTAATTCCAACATCTATGTCGAGAACCAACTTTTTGCCACGCTTGACCCGACTACCCGGCGCGTAAAACTGCCTAACGGGCGCGAGATTTTGCTGACCGATACGGTAGGGTTCATTCAACGCCTGCCCACCAACCTGGTCGAAGCTTTCCGCTCGACTCTGGAAGAAGTGAACGAAGCCGATTTACTTATTCATGTGCTGGATTTCACCCATCCCAATGCTCAGGAGCAATCCGAGACGGTCGGGAAGGTCTTGAAAGAGTTGGGCGCGGACGATAAGCCGCAAATCGTGGCCCTGAACAAAATTGACCAGTACCGGGGCAAAGAAGGCGGCATCGTTTCGCCGGAGGAACTAAGCAAAGAATTTGAGTTGCCCGAAGAGTATGTACCGATTTCAGCCTCGCGTGGTATCGGCATGGACTTACTTATTGCCAAAATTGAAGCTGCTCTGGATATAGGTCTGAAACAAATTGAAACGCTGGTTCCTTACGGTAAAGAAGAACTGGTCGCCCTGTTTCACCAGAAAGGCTTTATCGAAACTGAGGAACACCTGGAAACCGGAACTTATCTCAAAGGCCGTATTCCACCCAAGTACGAGGGCCAGTTCGCCAGTTACCCGGCCAGCAAAGCATCGTAGAACGTTAAATGTAACTATATTGGGGTAAGTTTTCGGTATACCCTGGCAAGAGGTAAGGATTGAACCGCATGCCTTATAACCCCAATCTTTTTCTTTTGCTAAACAATAAATATGGACAGCTTGCCAGCTATTGTCATTCCGAATTGCAGCTCGGAATGACAATGTGTTCGTTTTGGCTGTACTCTTAAACTACTTTTCAGTAGAAGTCCATATTTGCTATCAACAGATAAATTTAGATTATTTTATGTTTGCCGTTCTACGATTCTAAACTTGGTTATGCTATAATAGGCTTGAGGTGACGAAGACGAAATGAATTTTATAGACCAAATCAGGAATAATTGTAATTTTTATACCGAACCGACCACGGATAATTTTCCGCGTGGAGTTCGTACTGCCCCTTATATCGCCTCTATTTGCTGGCACTAGCTACCCCATTGCCCGTTTTTTCCATTTGTAGCAACCAATTCAGAAATCTTTATAAATTTAACCCTCGCTGCTTTTATGCGGTCCTGTTTGAACATAGGGCTTTGTTATAATCGTGGCGAAAGATGGAGGCAATGTAGAAGGTGATTGATAAATTAGCACAGCTCGAAGAGCGTTACGACCAGTTAAGCGATTTACTGGCCGACCCTGCTGTAGCAAATGATAATGATAAGCGGCGGCAGTACGGCAAAGAACAGTCCGACCTGGAACAGATCGTAGTAAAATTCCGGGAGTTCCGGGAGAACCAGATAGCCCTGGAGGAAACTCAGGCATTGTTGAGCGATAAAGAAATGGTCGAAATGGCTAAGGAAGAAGTTGATTCGCTCCAGAAATCCGGGACAGCTATCATGGAAGAAATCAAGGTACTGTTGTTGCCCAAAGACCCAAACGACGAAAAAGATGTTATCGTGGAAATCAGGGCCGGGGCCGGAGGCGACGAGGCCGGTCTTTTTGCGGCCGAGTTGTTCCGCATGTACACAAAATATGCTGAACGAAAACGCTGGAAAATTGAGATTATGTCGGGCAGTAGCAACAGCGGGATTGGCTCAATCAAGGAAGTTATCTTTGAAGTTCATGGCCGGGGCGCTTACAGCTATCTTAAATACGAGAGCGGAGTCCACCGGGTTCAGCGCGTACCGACCACCGAGGCTAACGGGCGGATTCATACATCGACCGCGACTGTGGCCGTAATGCCCGAAGCTGAAGAAGTGGATGTTCAAATCAACGATAATGACCTGCGGATTGACGTTTACCGCTCGACCGGCCACGGCGGCCAAAGCGTAAACACGACCGATAGCGCGGTGCGGATTACCCACATGCCCAGCGGCCTGGTTGTTACCTGCCAGGATGAAAAATCCCAGCTTAAGAACAAGGCCAAAGCGATGGCCGTTTTGCGGACCCGCCTGTACAACCTGGAACTGGAAAAACGCCAGGCTGAATTGCACGAGCAACGCATCAGTCAGGTAGGAACCGGCGACCGGAGCGAGAAGATCAGGACTTATAACTATCCCCAGGACCGCGTTACCGACCACCGGATAAAATTGACCCTGAGTAACTTGCCTGGTATTCTGGATGGGGCCATTGATGAACTGGTGACGACCCTTCAGACCACCGATCAGGCCGAAAGATTGCGGGATGCCGGATTAGCAACAGCAACAGACGACCAGGCATAACTTTGAAGCTAATGGGCCTGGGTAGATTTGGTAGACAAGTATGAGGCGGGCAAAAGATTTACTGGTTGAGGCAGTCGAAACACTGCTGGCGGTCAAGGATGACACCGCGCAACTGGACGCGGAAGTGCTGATGATGTACGTTCAGGGTTACGGTCGCGCCCAACTCTATAGCCGCCTGGACGAGCCGGTAGACGATGAGCCAGCCGCCCGCTTCAAGGAACTGGTCGCCCGCCGCGCCCAGGGCGAACCGATTGCCTATATCACCAGCCACCGCGAGTTTATGGCCCTGGATTTTTACGTAGACCGGCGAGTGCTTATCCCCCGGCCCGAAACCGAACTGCTGTTGGAATATACCATCCAGAAGCTGCGCGACAAAGGCTGGACCGGTGAAGAAACTCTGATGGTTGATGTGGGGACCGGCAGCGGCGTAATCGCGGTATACCTGGCTCTGCGGTTCCCTCACGCCAGGGTCTATGCCATAGATATTTCCCAGGAAGCCCTGGAAGTAGCCCGCCTGAACGCCCACCGCTTTGAAGTAGACCACCGGATTAACTTTTTACAGGGCAATTTGCTGGACCCCTTGCCGGAAGCTGTCAATATAATCGTCTCCAACCCCCCTTATACAATCCTGGCCCAGGTCGAGCCGAATGTGGCCCGCTACGAACCAAACGTGGCCCTGGATGGTGGCCCGAAAGGGCTGGCAATCTACCGCGAACTGCTCGGCCAGGCTCGCAACCGGATAAGCCGCCCCGGCCTGATTGCCCTGGAAATTGGCTCGGAACAGGCCAATGATGTATCCAATCTGGGCCGGTTCTTTTTCCCCGGCTGCCAGATTAATGTTTATAAGGATTACGCTGGGTTGGACCGGGTGGTTATCCTGGATATTGGCGAAGAAATTCCTAGCCTCACCTCCTAAAGATTTAGCTTCCAACCCTCTCAATAAAGTAATGCCGTGTAGCCCCACCCTTACAACCAGTCCGTATTTTCTGTTATTATTGCCTATCATTATCTTTTCCTTTTTGAAAAAGAACTTGATTGAAAAAGGTTGGATATCAGAGGATATGTATTCTTCAATAAAGTTATACATAGCAGAAAAAGCCTCTTTTTGGCTCAATCGGGTTATTCTCAACTTGAACAATACCTGGCCCTGGCATACAATAGGGCCATGCGAGTTAGTCGATATGGAAACGAAAAGGAGAAGCATGTGGCTTCAATAGTAAATTTAGCTGAGGAAGCTTTGCTTGCCCGGCAGCAACTACCCGCTGAATTTGGATCAGATGCGGTGCGGCCCAGCTATGATGGGCTGGGGCTGGCGAACGCCGCCGCCCTGGCGAGCCACTGGCTGGCCCCGGATGCCCCGGCCCTGCACGACCAACCGGCCCTGCCACCCTTCCAACCGGAGTTGCTCAATCAACCAGCCATAACCGAGGCATGGCAAGCCTGGCAGAGCCAGGGCGAAATCAAGCAAGTAGTCCTGCTGCTGGTAGATGCCCTCGGTTACGACCAGTTGCGCCAGATGATGAGCGACGGCACAGCGCCGGGACTGGCCGAGGCCACCAACTCGGCCCAGGCTTTTTTTATGCCTGCCACTACAATCTACCCCAGCACCACAACTACTGCCCTGACTTCAGCGGCGACCGCCTACGCCCCGGCCCAGCACGGCATCATGGGGACTTATGTGTATTTCCGCGAAATCGGCACTATCATGAATGTCATCGGCTACAAGCCCAGCCTGGCCCCCACCAGCGCTCCTTTGCTTGATTACCAGTTTGACCCGGATACCTTAGTGCCGGTCCCCAACCAGTACCGGCGGCTGGAACAGGCCGGGGTAGCTGTCGAGATTGTCAATAATTACATATTTAAAGGTTCGAGTATCAGCCGCTTTACTAGTGCCGGAAGTCTGGCCGGAAAGCAAAATTACAACGGCTATATAACTGCCGCCGACGGTTTTGCCCAACTGCGTAAGGTCTTGCTAAAGCATGCCGAGGCCGGTGATAAAAGTTTTACCTACATGTACCTCTCAACGGTGGATAGCACCGCCCACCAGTATGGCCCGCTCAGTGACAGCAACCGGGCCGAAGTCAGCGCTCTGGACTACTCTTTACGCCGGGAGATTTTAGAACCGCTGGCAGGGCGCAAGGATATTGCCCTGCTCCTGGTGGCCGACCACGGTCAGCGCCACAGCGACCCCGCAAAGGCCGCCTGGCTGAACGACTATCCCGAATTGGCCGACATGCTGGCAGTACCCATGACCGGCGAGGCCCGCACCGCCTATTTGCACCTGAAACACAACACCGAAATGGCGGCGATAGATTACATTAACCGCCACCTGGGCGAGCATTTCCTGGCCGTACCCCCGGCCGAAGCGGTCGCCCTCGGTCTGTTTGGTTTGCCCGGCCAACCGCTGGGCAAAGAGTGTGGAGACCGCACCGGCGACCTGTTACTGGTTCCCAGGAATGATTGGCTGGTCCGGCAACAGTTGACCAAAGAAGCCCGTATGCCCTATTTCAACGGCTGTCACGGCGGCTTGAGCCGGTCGGAAATGCTCATCCCATTTCTGGCCTATCGTCTGTAAAGCTATGTTGAGAAAACAGGAAAGTGGATAATAATGGCCCTACTTAAAATTGATTTAAGACTCAAACCGGATTTAACCGGTGAAAAAGCCCTGAGCGGATGGCCCGAAAGCCCCCTCAGTCCCGATTTTCTGGTGGTTGCCAGCGGCCTGGCTCGCTTCGAGCTTGGAAGCAAAGTTATCGGTATTTCGACCGGGGATAACCAGCCTACTGCGACCACCACCGACCATCTCAACAGTAAAGAAATTAACTACTGGCTGCCCGACTACACCGGCGGGTTCGCTCTGAACCTGGGTGATGCCGCCTTGAGCGTTAAAAAGGGTCAAAAACAAAGCGCTCTGGCTCGCTTTATCGAAGAACCGCTTGATTTGCGCTTTGAACGAGTTAAACCGCTGGAAGATGCCAAAAAGCATCTTGAGAATTTGAAAATCAGCTTCCGCTTTAACGGCGAAATTGTAAGTGAAACTATTGCGCCCGAAAGCCTGGTCTGGGCCGAAATCGGTCGCACTCTCCAGGACTTTATCGTGCAATTTCTCACGCTCAATCCGCAACTTAACGAGCAAAAAGATGTAGCGCACCTGCGGAAAGTGGTCAGCGAATTAGCGATTTAACAGCTTTTGTAAAACGTTTAACGCTTAATGCAACTCAAACGTTAATCTAACACATCCTGTTTACAATTAAGCTATAATGGCTTGACTGGAAAGTCGACGGTTAGAATAGACCGGAAATGGAAAAGACGAGGTTCGGAATAATGAATAAAGATAATATTTACCTGCCGCCCACACCCTCCCTGATTATTCCCAATGTTATCGAAAATACGCCTCGTGGTGAGCGTAGCTATGACGTTTATAGCCGCTTACTCAAGGAGCGGATTATCTTTTTGGGAACTGGGATTGATGATGATATTGCGAATGTAGTTATTGCACAGTTGCTGTTCTTGGAACACGAGGACGAGGAGAGAGATATAACAATTTATATCAATAGCCCCGGTGGTTCAGTAACGGCTGGCCTTGCTATCTATGACACTATGCAATTCGTCAAGCCGGATATTGTTACCATGTGTATGGGTTTATCCGCCTCAATGGCAACCATCCTGCTGTGCGCCGGCGCCAAAGGCAAGCGCTATGCTTTGCCCCACAGCACCATCCACCAGCATCCTGCCGGAGCAAGCCAGATTAAAGGTTACGCCCCGGACGTAGAAATTCAGGCTCGCTTCCTGTTGGACTTGCAGCGCCGGACTCAGACGATTATGGCCCATCACACTGGCCGGACTGTTGAAGAACTCAATCGCGATTTCAACCGGGATAAATATTTCTCCCCGGAAGAAGCGGTCGAATACGGCTTTATTGACGAAGTGTTGGTCAAAGAGCCAAAAGCTGCAGCCTCTCGCTAGTTTAGATGTGACGTGTAAAACGTTAAACGTATAGCAAGCTCAAAATAAAAGACCTGTTTCCAATTTGCGAAACAGGTCTTTTTGTTATGTAAAGTTTAATTAAAGTAAAACTACGCTGCGCGACTCAGCCGAGTCCAAAGCCCGCATGATAATTTCCCAGTCTTTTAGAGCTTCCTCGACCGTAGAGATTACCGGCGCGTTTTCGCGGACGGCGTGATAAAAATTCTCGAACTCTGCAAAATAACCGCCATCGTGGTCGGGATCGGTGTATTCCTCGACTACTTTAGCCTCTTTACCGTTGCCTTCGGTTAAAACCGCTTTACCGTTCGTTAGATGGATGGCTCCGGTAGTACCCAGGATGTCGGTCAGGGACATTCCACCAGCCTGGTCTTTAGCAGCCCCGGCGAATACCAGGCTACCTATCGCGCCGCTGCGGAACCGTAAATTCAGGACCACTGTATCCTGGCCGCCCATTACCGGGTGGACCGACTTGGCAAAAGCTTGCAACTGTTCGATTTCGCCGCCCAGTTCCCGCAAGGCTGCCGCCTGGTGGACCCCGGCATCGGCAAAGATACCTCCCCGATACTGATTATCCTGCCGCCAGGGGGTCGTGGAAAACCCGATAGCCGGGTCGGTCCAGAACCGCGAAACCATCTGGACCATGAAAGGTTGCCCGATTCGCCCGGCGGCCATCCATTCTTTAGCCTTTGCAAAGTCGTTACGGTAGTGGTAATTCTCGGCAACCTCAACTTTGATGTCGCTGAAACCACGCAAGGTTTCGACCAACTCCTGGCCCTGCTCCAGGTTGGAGGCCAGCGGCTTTTCAGTGATGACGTGCTTACCGGCCCGCACCGCGTCCAGAGTAAACTGGCTGGTCAGGTGAATAGGCAGCGATAGCAGCACCGCTTCTACGTCATCCGCCGCCAGGACTTCCCGGTAATCGGTTGAAACCCGGCAGCCGGAGCTATTCAAATCTTGCTCGGCCAGCCGGGCCACTTCCTGGGCCGCTTTTGGATCAACATCGCAACATACCACGACCCGGTACTTATCGGTCAGTTTCTTGAGCGCCGGCCAGTGCAGCAACTTGACCGCCAGGCCCGACCCGATAATTCCCAGCCTGATAGGTTCCGCTTTCTTCTCTTTAGCTCCCGCCACTTGCATATTTCCCTTCATCTAAAATTAGTAGCCGCTTTTTCTGCCATTAATCCTTGTAAGGTACAGGCGCAACGAGCGCATGAAGTTCTGCAAAAAGAACATCTATGACCGCCCGTGCCCGGCTGACACTTTCCTCCACCGGCACGCTCTGGCGGTCCGCCTGGGTACGTAGCTTGAACTCAACCGAGTTAGCCTTCAGGGAACGGTCGCTCACCACCAGCCGCAACGGCATCCCCAGCAAATCCGAGTCAGCAAACTTGACACCAGGAGTCGCTTCAGTCCGGTCGTCAAAGAGAACTTCCAGCCCGGCCAGCCGCAAATCGTGGTAAAGGCGTTCGGCGGTTTCGGCAACGACCGGGTTGCTGCTGTTCAACATCACCAGATGAACCTGATAGGGCGCAATGGAAACCGGCCAGATAAGCCCGGCTTTGTCATGGGATTCTTCGGCCACACAGGCCAACAACCTGCCGCTGCCGATACCATACGAACCCATAATCACCGGCCTGGATTGGCCCTCTTTATCCAGAAAGTATGCCTGGAAGGCTTCGCTGTACTTGGTTCCCAACTTGAAAATATTGCCTACCTCGACACCCCGTGAAGCTCTTACAGGCTGGCCGCAATTGACGCAGGGTTCACCACCGTTCGCCGCTACAATATCGGCCACTTTATCGGCGGTGTAGTCGCGCCCGTAATTGACGTTTTTAAGATGATAGCCTTCTTCGTTTGCCCCGACCACCAGATTAGGCGTGCGGGCAACCATGTCGTCCACCAGCACCAGGGCATCAATCCCCGTTGCGCTGGCGTAACCGGGTACGGCTCCTGCCGCCAGGATTTCTTCGGTCCGGGCCGGGCGCAGTTCGACTGCTTTAATCGCATTCGAGACTTTAGTTTCGTTGGCTTCCATATCGCCCCGCACAATCGCCAACACCAGGCGGTCGTGGCGGGTTTCGGCCCCGGTTGTTTCGTCTTTATTGACAAAAGTGGCCGTAAAGAAAACTGCTTTGCCGGTCTGGGCGCTGGCAATGCCTAAATATTGGGCCAAAGCTTCGATAGTCTTGGTTCCGGGGGTGGCGACTTTCTCAACCGGCAAGGGTTCCTCGACCGGCGGTTCCGGCTTGCGAAAGAGAGCCACCTGGCGGTTGGAGCTATAGCCGCAGTTATCGCAAACGATCAGGGTATCTTCACCGATAGGAGTCAGGTACATGTATTCGTGGGCCAGCGAACCGCCCATCATCCCTACGTCGCTTTTGACCGCGATAACCGGCAAACCGACCCGGTTAAAAATATTAAAGTAAGCCTGGTAATGGTTGCGATACTGGCGGTCCAGCCCTTCGTAATCGGCATCCAGGCTATAAGAATCCTTCATGGTAAACTCGCGAGTACGAATTAAACCGGCCCTGGGGCGGGCTTCGTCCCGGAACTTGGTTTGAATATGGTAGATAAGCTGGGGCAACT